>JAQTNH010000002.1:0-23880 GCA_028713895.1 Candidatus Nanoarchaeia archaeon
TTCGTTAAGCTGTTCGGATATGTTAAAAAGCAGTTTGCCTTGTGTGTCCAATACCGATTTGTCTACATTAAACATATTTCCTCCTAAAAAAATAAGGCGGCTGTTACACCGCCATATCTTTAATCATTTACTGCCATAAAATATATTGTGCCCGTTGCCGCAGTTGCGCCCGACATAAGGCTTACAACAACACCGGTTGTTGTAAATGTCATGTAATCAGTACAAGACACTGTTTTGGTATATACGAATGCCGCTAATGTTGTTAGGCCCAATGCCGTTACCCCTATTGTAGCAGAAGCGGTTATCGCTGTAGAACCGTATACCGACTTGTGCGCTGCCGTTGAATACATCAGGGCGTTGATTCTTCCCGCTGTTGCCGTAACACCCGATAAAGTGCCTGCACTTGCTGCGTAACTTGCGCTTGCCGCCGCCAAAGATGTAGATGCTGCCAAAGCTGTCGTAGCTGCGTCTGCCGTTGCCGCCCTTAAGGCGTAGCCTGTTATCATGCCTGCCGTGACCGTTGAAGCCAAACCGCTGAACAGGTTGCTTATCATTGACGCGTTGGCGCTTGCCGTTATGCCTGAAAATACGTTGTTCAAGGCCGATGCGGTTATGCCGGTTGTCAGTCCGGATACCAAAAGGTTGACTGCAGATGCATTCTGATACCTTGTCCCCGCCGAATCAAGCAATCCCTCTGACCTGAAATATGACGATACTCTTGTTGTTTCAGTACCCATTTTATTCACCTACCTTTATAAAAGGGCGGATAAACCGCCCCATCAAATTTTTAAGCCGGTATTCCACCAAAACACCATTGCCATAAGTAAATTCCAATTCCAAATCTGGCATATATTCCCACTTCCCATGACATTGTCTGCCAGTTCCTGTTGTCGGTGATTTCAGGTTTTACCCTGTCAAGGAAATACAGGTTTTCCTTCATGTTCCTGGAGTCAAGCCAGAACCACGGAGAACCCGTCTTGGATGTTTGCTTTCTCAATTTGTTCCAGACTATGACCTTGAACATGCCCTGGTATACGTTATAGTCATTGTTGGCTACCGTAGGTTTTTTGTCGCTGTTTGCGAGTTCAAGGGCTGTTTTGGCATTCTCAAGACCTACCAAAAGGGTATCGCCAAAGAATGAACCCTGGTTTCCGACATCATCCGTGAACTGGCCCATTGTGACTATGGCAGTGTCAAGGTTTCCGCCGTCGAGTGTGATTGCGCCCTTGTTGTCGAGGTAGGTTGAACTTACCTTTCCGGTTTTGCTGCTGTGCGTGTCGTTTACGAATGAAACTGCATCTGCCGACAGTGTCCAGGTATAAGTTTCTCCATCCATTGTGAAGGATGATTGGTCTGCGTTTGTGAAGATTGCAGCTGCAAAATCCTCCTGGGTATTATAGGCTGAATTCATCAAACCGCCTGAACGGTTCTTCATGTTGAGAAGCTTGTTGTCGTCAAGGAACTTTCTGCCGAACAATTCAGTGAGAGAGAATTCCTCGAATTCAATCTTCTTGGTGAAATACTCCTGTATGTCCTCATAATTACGTGTCCCTTTGTGCTTCTTCATTCTTCCGTGTGCGGATGTTCCACTGATGGCTACGTCCGGCTCATCGACGTCCTGTCTGGTGAACATTTCCTCGATTATGCTTCTGTCCGCCCTTTGCTGTCCAATTTCCTCCATGAAGGCAAATATTGTCGTATCATACTTGCCGACAAGGGTTGTAAATTCCGTTGCACTATAGTTAATCATATCCCGTCACCTCCCTATATTGACGGAGCAAAGATTACATAGATTGCACTTGTCGGAGATTCCGCAGTTGCAACCTTGTAAACCAATAGCCCCGTAGCTGGTGTATCGCCCGCAACGCCTGTTCCTGTAGTAGATGTTGCAATATTCATCTTGCTTCCCGCTACCGTAAGGGCTGTTATGGCCGAGCCCAACGTTGACTTCCAAACCTGGTTGTCGTTGACAGGAAAATATTCAGGATAGTATGATGCCGTCACCACTGATGATGCGGCTGAAACATTGGATATTGCATATACCGTGTCAGCGCTGTCTGCATAGCACAGGGCACCGCCCGTTACTTTTAAAGCCTGGCCATTGTATAAAGCATATCCACTCAATGCCGGAAGGTCTTTTTTAATTGAATAAAGACTGTCTGCATTGCCTTTTATAAATTTTGAAAATTCAAATGCCATGATTAACACCTCCCACATAAAAATAACGGGAGGTTTTCCCGTTATCCTGTTCTGTGATATTTTTTGAAATACATCTTCTGTTTCAATGGGTCTTTAATCCCTATCTGTTCCAACTGTCTTATTGTTTCAACCGGTACAACTACATTGTCGTAGTCCGACGCCGCGTTTGCACCGTTCACCTGTGCAGTATGCGCTGTGCTCATTACCGTTGCCGTTGCCTGGTTCGCACCGGTTTTGCGCGCTTCCACGATGTCCTTGTCGTACCGGTATTCTTTCAGGTGACTCAATAATGTGCGATTGCTTTTGCCCTCATTCCATGCGTCCCAAACTTCAACAGGTATGTCCTCCGGCTTTTTGATGTCGGGGAACGATTCCTGCGCTTTCTTGAAACTGTTGACCAAAAAAGTGTCCTGCTGGGTCTTCTGTGCCTGTTTCAAGACGGGATGTTCGTTGATAACGCTTTTTACGATTTCGCTTATTGCGTTTTTATCAATCACTGGTTTTTGCTCGGGGGTTTCTGGAGTGAAAGGTACTTCTTCCAAACCGTCAATATATTCAAGATATTCATCGACAGTCTTGTACCCTTCCGGCAAAGCTTTTTTACCTATCTTTTCAAACTTGGACTTGTAACCTTCGTTTTCCTTCAAAAGGTCGTCTGTGAGCTTGGCTTTCCTTCTCAATTCTGCCCATTCTGCACTGGGTTTGTTGCCGTCAGGTATCGGGGTGGCTGTTCCCGAAGATTCGCCTTGTGTACCTTCCGGTTCCGTACTTTGGGGTTTGACTACCTCCCCTGCGGCTCCGCCGCTAGCGTCAATTTCATCCATCAACGGTATGGGATAATATTTAAATAACATAATAACCTCCATAATGAGTTTTTTGCCCGATTCTCACGGTTAAAATTAGTAACTTCCACTCATGCTACCTTTATTGGAACACGGTTTTCCTCTAAGGTCGCCACCTTTTGTAATTTTCTGGTTGGTTTGAGGTTTTTCACCACCCCCACCAGATTGTACAAATGTGCCTTTATTCGGCATTTTCTTTTCAGACATATTTATCACCTCCTTAACTGATGATTGTATATTCTTGTCATCATTAATTCCTCTTCGTTATCACTGACTTCACGCGATGGTTTGTCTCCACCCTGAGAAGCTAATAATTCACGCAATTGCTTCAAGCTGCCATTTGGTTTTAAACTAACCCGCGCTGTTCCATAATTTTTAGATCCGCCACCACCCTGAATGAATGTTCCCTTATTCAGAAACATGAAATCACTTCCCTCTGGCTTTACCATAAGCAATCGCGGAAGCCTGCTTGACAGCTTTCTTTTTGCTTGCAGGTTTTGATGTGCCTATTTTTCCTGTAGTTTTATAACTGCCCACAAGTTCACCTATGTTTTTGCTTATAACTGATTTTGACTTTCCTTTAAGTAATGGCATAATTCACACCTCCCATTTCGTAAATATTTCTCCATCTCTCCACAGTTCTTCGTGTAGTTTTTCATAAGGTTTAAGACCTGTCTCTACATATTCGCAGTCGCCGACAATGTCCATCAGTTCGCGCATTGTATAGGATTTCATGTCCAGTACGACAAGTCCCTTTAGTCCGCTTTTGGCTATCTCAAGGACTGCATTAGCTATCTTCTCCCCTGGCGCCGCATATCTTGTTGCGTGAAAATCCGTAACAGTCAAAGGCAGGCCCTGTTCCTTCTGGCTTCTCCAGATTTCAAGGACGCTGCCGGACGAATCGAGGACATTGCCGCTTCTCACCACGACAAACCGCGTCCTCGCCTTTCCGCTTATCTCAAAGGCGTTCAGTGTCAGATATTCCGCAAGGAGTTTGCTACTCCCGTATATCCCTATCGGGTTTACGGCCTTGTCTGTCGACATCTGGACAAATACCTCGACGTTGTTGTCTATGGCACACTCGATTGCGTTCTGTGTCCCCAGAATATTTGTCTTTATCGTTTCCATGCTGTTCTCGTTGCACAGTCCGACATGTTTCATGGCGGCAAAATTGAACACGCAGTCGCAGTCCCTCATTGCCATGTCGAGTCTGTCTTTATCCCGTATGTCGCCTATGAAATACCGCATCTTTCCAGTGGGTTCGCCATATTTCTGCCTCAATAGGAATTGTTTATGTTCGTTCCTGCTGAAACACCTTATGGCATGGACATCATATTTGACAAGTTCGTCTATAAGGGCCTGGCCAAGAGTGCCACTCGCCCCAATTATCAATATTGTTTTATTTGATAGTGGCATTGTTTCCTCCTATTTTCTGTGCTATTGAATTTAAAAGCGCACCCTGCGGGCTGTTCTCCAATTCCGTCTGCTGGTCGATTTGCGTCTGTTCCATCTGCATCTGCTGGTCAACCTGTTCTTGCAAGGTCTGGAGCACCAACTCCGCGTTTGGAAAATTCATTTTCTGCAACAATTTCCATACCAATAAGTTCTGTGGGGTTGCCTGCAACAATCCCTGTGAATTCATTTCCGTAATTTGCTGAATCAACGCCTCCCTGTTCTTGTTCATGGCGGGTTCTGCGGAAATCTCAATGTCCCAACCCGCCCAGGTGGGATTTCCCCTGTTCATTTTGACCATGTCCAGTTTGTTGAATGTCCCGTATTCGGGTTGAAACTTTGAATCTATCCTGTACGGCCTGTCGCCGTCCGAGAAACACAGTATAAAGTCACATAAAAGTTGATATATGCGTTTATATGCGATATTTTTTTCGTTGGCCTTTATGCCTATCTTTTCGGCGGTCTGGTTTATCAGGGAATCGGTCATTTTGCCGGAAGAAGATTCACCCTTGTTTATGCCCTGCCACACGGACGTTATTCCCAACATGTATTGGAGTTGTTCGGATATGAACTGATAGAATTCCAATGCTTCGCGGCCATTGTCCTTGAAGTCTACAGCCAAAAAGTTTTTTACATCGTTTACGCCTATTATGGTCAGTTCGTCGTTGTTAAGCATCGGCGCGGCTTCCTCTTCCATGATTTTGTTGTAAAGGACTTTGGTTGTGCCCTTTAGAATCTTTTCCTCGTGCTTGTAAATCATCTTTTTCATGGTTTCTTCAAAGTCCGCCGTTCTTTCTATGTCGGAGATACCCACCATGGACTTTGACCGGGGAATGTTGTTTTGAATGACTATGGGAAGGGACTTCGAGCCTTTCGGGTAATAGTAAGGCACTTCCGTACCTTTCGGCACTCTCATCTGTGGTACTTTTATCTTTTGGCCGTTTTCGCCCTGTTGTTCCACTTCCGAAACATAATCCTCTTCGAGTGTAAAACTGTCCAAAAGCTTCTTGTTTCCATTTTCATCGAGTTCAAATTCTTTTTTTTCAGGGTCGTACTTTCTTCTGTGATAGAACTTGGGCATTTTTTCAAGGATGAGTTTGTCACTGAATACCGTCAGGCAAAGTTCGTCGTCATCGTCAAGATACCATTTTTCAATGATGGCGTACTTGGTCATGGGATTGTTTTTTTGTGTAGTGAACAAATCGGCCTGTGCGTTTATATCATTGGTGTTGTTCACGCCGGAACCATTCTTGTCGCCTACGGTATCATACTTTATATCAGCGCACAATCCGTAATCGGGCAATTTTCTGGCTATGTCCTTGTATTTCTTTATACACTCCTGTAGGGTTATGTTTTCGACATGATACATGATACGGCATTTGTTCTTGTCAACAGTACCCGCCCCCCACAGGATATTTTTGGGATGGACTTCTATTATCTCGGGTTTTCCCCTGAATCCGGGCCCCTGGTAGTTGAAATCCCACAAGACCTTGTAACAGGATATGCCGTGTTTCTTGACTACTCTTTCAGCGGATGAGTTGACTTCGTCAAGGTCGCTGTTTCTTATGGTATAGTCGGCTTCGGCCTGCAACTTCTTGACTGCACTTTCATCATCTTCTGAAATGGGTTTGAATACGGCTTCGGGAATGTTAAGGTCAATCTGCGCTTCTATGATTGACTGTGAAATTCTTATGGGAGTTCTGGCATCGTCCGTGGCTCCGTCCGCCCTCGTGTTGCCGAATGTTCGATTCCCGACATATATCCTTTCCTCGCGGTCGAACTTGTCGTTCCAAGGTTGCTTTTCCTTTTCCGCAAAGATATATTCATCCATCAATTCAGTGGCTTCGCGGGTCATTTTGTCCATGTCCTTGACTTCTTCAATGTAGTCTTTTACCTTTTCCACTTGATTTCTCACCCCTCTTATCAGGGACTTTACAGGGTTTTTCATATCATCACCCCAAAATTCGCTTCTTTACCTGTGCGCGTTTGATTGACTTTCCGTATTCCTCAAGGAATTTTTCTACCGGAAACTTCACGTCGCGGAACCCCAACATCGCATAAGCTGCCATGCCCCACATGAATTGAATGTTGAAAGTGTTCTGATAGGCGTTGTCTTTCCGGTAAAGATTCTCGTCGAATGTCGCCATCAGCCCGATCAGTCTTGTTGCGGCAAATTCCATCAATTCATCCTTGGACATGTTTATTAGTGTAGGTTTCTCCGCCTCCGGTCTTTTGGGTACGTCTTTTACACCCTTTGTAGGGTTTGCAATGTATTCCATTTATTTCCTCCCATAAATTTTTCTATAATATTTTTTTAATTGTGGATTTGTGGTTGAATCTATCAACACCGATGGATGGACATATTTTGTATCATCAAACGGTTTCGGTTGTTCCTTTGCATAGGCGCGTTGCTGTGAGCGGGCTTCGTGCATGATTGAAAACGAGAGAACACAATCATCAAAACAGTCCGATTCACCTATTTCCTTACCCTGCTCATCGTAGATAAAGGTCATCATTTCATTCAGGGTATCCAGATCATTAATGAGGTTTATTTCATCCCTTACAATTGCCCTTGAACGGTCTATTATCCTTTGCCTTGACTGTTCTTTTGTGTCAAAGCCGAATTTTTGCGTTGTTGTTTTTGAGATATTGTCGAATATTTCGCGTTTATACTGTTTGTAGTATAAATTCCTTTGCAAAGCCGTTATTGTAACATGCCCGTGATTATTGACTTCATCTCCTATCAGGGCCTCGTTATAATACCGTGCAAGTTTTATCTGCTCCAGTGCGAACAAATCGGGGTGTATGTGAAGCCGCTGTTTGGCCACCTGCATTCCTGTGGTGTTGTCGCATACCTGTGACACACTCCAATCGCCATTTGTCAGCCCCTCGGCTATATCGCCGCCAATTACATAGGGAACACCTTTTTCAGGATGCTTGTATATAATGACCGTTCCAAATGGATCCGGAATAAACTTGTATTGTCCGTCAGCATAATCAATATATCCGACATCGGGTGGTTTTTCCTTGTATAGATCGGTAAGGCACTTTATTCTTGCCTGTATTTTCATTCTGTCATATACGGGACGTCCGGATGTTAGAAAAGCGGTATTGTCATCTTGTGGATATTCCTGGCAGAATATGTCCTCATCGTTTTGACACTTGGTCTTTATTGCGTCCCTGCGCCAATTGAGTTGTTCAAGCGTCAGGTTGTAAAGTTTCTGTATCTCCTTTTCCTTTTCGGTCATGACAAATTTTTCTTTTTCAAATTCACTGTCAAAAGGTTTTGTGTATTCTTTGTGTTCAAACCAAGGTACAAAAATAGTATGATAGTTTATCTCGCCCCGCTTGGCTTCCTCCCATAATTTGTGAAAGTACTCTATGCCTTTTGCGGTACTTTCAATGACAACTATGCCGCCATATTGCGGTACTGCCTGTAAAAGCGAAGTCAAGGTGGTTTTTGCGTCAGGCCACTTACTTAACTCGCTTATGTGAAGATAGTTTATCGTAAACGAAGAACCGGCATTTGCATTTCCAGCGGTTTCTATAAGAAATTTACTTTGCAGTCCTGGATTCTTTTCAAACTCCGTGCGACTGTTTGATGGATTTTCAAATAAAATACCTTTTCCTCTTGACGGTCTGCGCTCGGGTCTGAACTTGAATTCAAAATCTTTTGTCCTGACAAGATACTGTGGTAAATGCTGATAAAACCTGTCGGACATATCGTTGATGTTCTGCGCGCTCGGCTCGTCATAGGAGATAACCATTGCCACTTTATTGGCGTTAAAATGCAGTTCGTGAAAGAAAATGGATTCTATGACCGTACTAAATCCTATCTGCCGCGCCTTTAATATGATGATAAACAGTGTCGGACGCGTTTTCTCATCTGGATATTGTTTTTTCCATTCCTCCACAAGTTTTATAACGGCTTTTTGCGGGTCATTCGCTATAAAAGGTATTATATTTCCGCTCTTGTCTCTTATTTTCAAACATACAGCTAAATATTGTTCTATATCATCGTTTAATATCTGAAGCTTTTCAATGCATTCCTCTTTTAATTTTTTTATATCAGTCATAACCCACCCCGTTTTTGAGCATTAAAAAAGCGGCTTTTCAGCCGCCCCAAGAAAGGAGGAACCTAAATGAAAATTCATATGCTTTTATTAAAACACAAATTAACTGCAAAAAACTGCAAACTTTTGGACAAAAAAAATAAGCCGTACAAGTGAATCCACCTATACGGCTTAATCTATTCTTTATAACTTTGTATGAGTTTGTTTAATGCCACATCCCTTATGTAATAACAGTTCCTTTCACTGTTGTTTGTCCTTAAGGCCACTGTGCGCCATTCGTGACCTTTTAAATACCTCCAGTAGATTATATTGTATTCGTGCGGTTCAAGGCATTTCAGGGCATTGTACATTGCCGATTCCGCCTGATTGAATAGCTTCAACTGTTCCGTGTAGTAGTCCATATGCGTCTGAAATTCATCAAGCATTATCTGGACTGTCTGATATACAAGGTCTTTTATTTCTTTGGCGTGCGGCATACCGTCAAAAATGGGGACTCTTAGTGTATCCGATGCGTTTTGCTTGAAAAGCTCCGTTTCCCCCAACTTTATTTCAATTTCGCGTTTTCGCTCCGGTATGTTTGAATATTCAATCAACAACCTTTCCATTCGCGATGTGTTCAAGGTCAGCACCTCCTGAAGATAGGGCGTTCAACGTGTCCCCTGCAATTTGCGTCAATGAACTTATCCAAATCTCCCGTCAAGGCGTATTTTACAAAACTCATTGCATCGTCTATTGTGTCAAGTGTTTTATATGTTTCATTTGCATCGTGCGATAGACTGGGTGCGATATAGGGCATAAGGATTCCGTTTTCAATCATTTTCCAGTCGAATATGGTCTTTAGCCTCAAGTCCTTCCACTTCATCATGGGACACGCAGGAAAGCCGCCGATTGAAACATGCTCTTCAAGCCCATTCTTTTTTATGTATTCCCTTGTAAAGGCTATAATTGCCCCGCCTGTTGCTTTTAGCTTGTCATGTGCCGTAATCAGGGACGGTTTCATTCTGTCACCTACACTGGCGAATGAGTGCCATTCCATTAGTTCCTTGATGGTGGCAATGCTTGCAGCAAGTCCAGTTGTTTCAGAGAAATAAGTCCCGGAAAGGAGAAAAACATTCCCCTTGTCCCTCAGCCCCAGGTCAAACAGTTCCTTTCTGCCGCACAGCGCCGATATGCTGTAACCGTTTCCCATAGCCTTACCCAGTGTGCATAGGTCAGGGACAACACCATATAAACCCTGCACGCCATTCAAGGAATATCGGAATCCACTTATAACTTCATCTAAAATCATGACCATGCCGTATTTATCACACAGGCCGCGGATGTATTGCAACTTTTCTTTGGTTATGTCTACGGTGGCGGGGTCAAGGATGATGGCGGCTATATTATGTGATTCTTCTTTTAAGATTTTTTCTAAATCTACTCCGCAACAAGTCATTTTGTTATATGAATATTTTCTTGTACTGTCATCCCATGGTATACCATCACTTACAGGTGTATCGGCTATAAACCAATCCCATGTTGAAAAAAACGGACATTCTTCAGGAATAAGCACGATATCCTTGCCCGTATATGCTCTGGCAAGTTTTACTGCCGCACTTGTCGCGTCGCTCCCATTCTTCCCGAACTTTACTTCCTCGCAGCAAGGTATGATTGCTTTTAGCAGTTCCTTTAACTCCCCCTCATACGGATTAGACCGCGTAAAACTTATTCCTTTGTCTATGGCCTTCTTGACTGCATCGTCTACTTTTGGATAACAGTAACCAAGGATAACAGATCTCAAAGCCATTCCAAAATCTATAAACTCTCGTCCGTCGTCGGCGGTTACGTGGCAACCAGACGCGCGAGTAAAGACATCTGGGCAGTTACTACTAAAACAATCATTGCTTCTACTATAAGTAGCATAATGTTTATTCATTTGTACTCTCACCTACTTTAGTAGTTTTAAAAAATTGCGAAATTGCCGGATATTTATTTTCAAATTCTTTTCCCATCTCGTCCTTTGCGTCTTTAAATGCCTTGTCTACCATAATTACTGCTGATTTTTTAAATTCCATAAACTCATCTTCGCTGACTACCTTCTTTTCAATCAATATAATGGTGATTGTTGTTAATTGTATTGCTATTTCCTTGAATTTTTCTTCTAAAACATCTGGTGGGTTAAATAAATCAAACATCTGCAACCTCCTTAAAATCAAATATACCCGGATTGTCCTTTATAATTTGATGTAGTACCACGGCAATCCTGCTTAAATTGTCGTGGTCAAGTTTTATTTCATAAAGATGTTTAATTATTTCCAATATCTCATGAATAAAAACTTCCTGTTTCCTTTCTGACGTATTTGTTTTGGACATTGCTATTACTTGGTCTATAAATCTTGCTTCCCCGGCACGTTCCCTTAAACTTTGCAGGTTGTCCTCATATACGACAGGCCATGTAAAACCACCTATTTTAACTTTTTCAGGTAACATTTTCATCCTCCTTGATAAAATTGGTTACGGGATAAAGTGCCTCAAACTCTCTTGCCTGCCTATCTATTAAAGCTTCATAAAATATGTCTTGTTGCTTTTCAAGTTCTTTTCTAAGTTCTTCATCTTTAATAAATTTCATATTTTCATAAACCCTGTTGTAATATTTCATAGATTGTACGTGCTTAAGTTCGTGTATTATTACGTTGTACCAGTTGTCGTATTGATTTTGTTCCAAATCCTTGTTAAATCGAATTATTATTAAATTCCTGTCTTCATAATCAGATGTAACCGCTCCGGTCTTTTTATCGCCGTCATAATCAAGCATTTCCAACTCGGTCAGTATTTTTAAGTCTATATTCCAATCCTGAATTCTCATGATTCGCTGGAGTTCCATTATAATTTCCTCTATTTTTTCTTTACTTGGGAACATGTGACCTCCTTATATTTTCCTTATCCTTAATTTTTCAAGCGAGTAATGGCCTTTCCTGCACTCTCCGACGCTGTATGCAAGAAAAAGTCTTCCTTCCATATAATGAATGGCAGTATAACAATACCCCTTCAAGTCTCCGGGGTCTTCAAGGAACCAATAGCTATCCCATTTTGTATTTTTCCAGTTACATGCCATTATAAACGGACTACGTGGCGCATTGTAACCGAAATGTGAGGGTCTAGGGTTCCATATGGCGTGAATAGTCCTTCCGCGCCTTTTCATTGACATGGGCGAATCGGACGATGTGAATATGGACGGTTGTGGCAGTGTCCACGTATCGCCGCAATCCCGCGAAAAAGACTCATACTGGAATCCCATGTCCGTACGAAACCATGCCCACAAATCACCATTAAGCAATTCCACTATGCCCGGCTCCTGTAGTCCAGTCCTTGACCTTGGAATAGGCATGTGCAGGACTTCCCCTGACTCTCTCCAGGTGTGCCCATCATCATCCGATATCAAAAATACCGCCGTTCCGCGAAAGGAAAAGGGGTCATACCTCTTTTTCACCCCAAAATACGCTGCCGGAATGATTATCCGTCCGTTGGAAAGCATGACCGCGCAGTCATTGCAGACTTCGTAATAACCCCTGGTCTTTGTACAGTATTCGGGTTCGGTCCAGGTATCGCCTTCATCGCTTGACCTTCTTATACACGGTCTGGTATCGCCCCATCCTTTTCTGACAAGGTAGAACATTCCCATGTCGTCGTTGTCCATTCTCAAAAGCGATACACTCATGATATTTCTAGCCTTTTCAGGCATGAACAGGACTTTGCTGTCGGACCATGTTTCACCATCATCCTTTGAAACAATGGACGCTATGCAGGATACATCATCATCCCTGTGTGTTTTGCCTGTGAATTTACTGTAGACGAATAGAATATCACCGTTTTTCAGGGCCATGAAAGCCCCTTCACTGTTGCGGGGATTTTCTTTTGTGGACTGTAGTTCACAGACTACTTTTCCTATTTCCTTATGCATTTTCCCTCCCATTAAAAAGCAAGCTTGTTAGGCTTGCTTAAAGTTTTTTATGATGTTCGTTTTTTAACTGGTGTTGTTAAAGCTCTTTCTATTGACCACTGGTTGGTAGTTATTCTTGCCTTTAATGCAACATAACTTATGCCGAGTTCTCTTGACCACTCCTTCATTGTCTGCTTTTTCCCATTGAATTCCAGCTGGTGGTATGTATAAAAACGCTGGTTGGAAAGTGCTTTCTCTAACGGGTACCCATTATTGATTCTCCGCTTTAAAACCGTGCCGTCTACGCCAAGAAATTCTGCCCATTGCGCTAATGTTTTCGTTTCGCCGTTGTGTGTTATGAAAATATTACACCTTTTGTTGTTTGCTTGTTCTAAATTCGTTATCCACTCACAATTTGAAGGTTCGTAATTACCGTTTACATTTTTTCTTTCAATGGTTAGATTTTCTTTGTAATTATTGTTGAGCGCCCATTCGCGGAACGAGGCAAATCTTTCCCATGCTTCGCATATCGTTACTCCTCTACCGCCATAATTTTTAAAATCTTTACTGTTTGCATTAAAACACCTCTGTCTCATTCCACACCAAATGCGGTGTAACCGTACATCGATACCGTAATGTTTTCTGAATCTTTTTGTTTTTAATTCTGCACTTAAGCATCCGCAGCTTTTTGTCGTACCTGTTTTAAGATTTCGACCATCTACAATTGTGTTTTTGCCGCAATCGCATATGCATAGCCACATCACTCTGGAATTTTTGTTTTCTTCCCTGCCGATTACTGTTAACCTACCAAATTTTCTCCCCGTGAAATCAATTTTTAAAACTCTTTCGTGCATAAAAATAACACCACCCTTTCGTGTATCCTGAAATTTAGTGGGAAAGGCGGCAGGATTAACCGCCCGTGTTGCGTTGCAATCGCTATCCCACGGTAATATTATATTCTCTTTTTTCACTATTTTCAAGCATTTCAAGCATTTTTATTACTTGTTTTTCTTCCTCGCTGCTGTATATATATGTTTCTTTCCCCTGTATAGAATTTATGTAATTAGCCAGTTCGTCTATGTACATCTGTTCTGAAATATTTTTGTTATACCCTTCAAAGGCCGCAGTTTTTTGATAGAAAATCATAGTTATTTCGCCGTTGGGATACTCAAGTTCCATGCAATTATAGTCCCAATTCCAAAACAGGTTGCATTTTTCTCCTACAATACGCAGTTCGCGGATGGCTGGACGGGAAAGTATGTCTATTAAAATTGTGCCAGTGATTGTATCGCATTGTACCAATGGGAAAAGTGATGTTCCTTTTCCAAAATTAACAGTTCCTATTCTTATGTTGCCATCTTTGCTTTGTTTTGCAAATTTTACTGTAGTTGCAAAAATATCATCAGCTTTTATATCCGGGTCATCAAGTTTTTTGTCTATTATTCCTTTTGCTTCAATAGGTCGCCCGAATAACATGGACAACCAGCCTAATTCAAAGGCGAACATTTCCTTGCAGGCTCCGGATTCCTTTTTTGCAGCATAATATGTTTTCATATCTGCGTCCGGATGCCAATCGTATAATGAATTTCCACAATGATAAGTGAACGTATATACTTTGCCTAGCGTTCCAGCGTCAAGTAATTCCTTAATCTTGACTATTGCAGGATAGAAACGCATGGTTGCACTGGAACAATAAGTTCCTGAATAAGTTATGACATCAGCTTCGCAGAAACAGGGAATATTTAAATCGGCGGCGATATTGATATAAGGTTGTTTCAAAAGTGGAGGAACGCTAACAATCATAGCGTCATATTTTCCTTTAAGTTGAATGGTGCCTTTCTCAGATTCCTCAATTGTTCGTCTTAATGCATAGTAAGGATTAGGTATATCATTCGCTTGAATAACCGGAATGCCGTATTCTTTTTCTGGAATAACATTTGTATCAAACCCCACTATATCATCATAACCTAATGTTTTTAACACCCTTATGCGACGTGTTCCCATGCTTCCTAGTCCAATAACAATAAATCTCATTATTTCACCTCCACAAAATTAAACACGCCTCTTTGATTTGGAATAACCATGTCAGGATAATACATTACAGCGTTGTATATTTTGTATTTAACAGGATATTTTTTGTTCAATTTTGCCCATGTTTTGGCTAAAACAGTTGTTATTTTTATGTGGATATTGTGTTTGACTTTATATCTGTTGTCAAATTTATCTTCAAGCCAATTAAAAAAGGCTTCCTTTACAGCCTCTTTCCAATTTTGAGGGTATTTTATTGTATCCAGCTTTTTGCCAAGGATATCTCTCGATATTCGAATTACCATATTTTTTGATTCGTGTTCTATCCAACTGTCAACAATACAATTGTGTGCAAACTGTTCCGTAAACTCTTTTTGAATTGCAAACATAAACCTTTCTAATGTGCGCGTAGTTATTTCTTGGTATTCCAACATTCCTTCACCCCCTTGTTAATCATTGCATTTTGCAAAAATCCAATCATCAGTTACCAACCCATCACTGTAAATGACTTTAAAAGTGTCTCTCGTGTCGATGTCTATTTTTTTCTGTCCTGATTCATTTATAAAACAGCAACTGAACGCAATGGCATTTTTCCCCTTGGCAAATTCACATAACCTTTTAACCGAAACGTCCACGCCGTCCTTGTTGTAGTAATATGTACACCCTTTTGTTATCAAGTCGATTGACGGTAAATCGTTTTCCGTAAAGAATTTGCTTGCTGGTACAAAATCTTTTTCATCAACCTTTTTCAGCTCTGTAAGTCGCAACCTGTCTGCCGACAAATATTTTACCAGTTCAAGCATTTTGTTTACGGCGTTTGGCATCTCTTCCTCGGCATATCCGTTGTTGAAAGTGGAGTTGATGGAAAACGTAAAATCCCTTTTTGTAAGGGAATCCTTTATGTTTTCAAAGGAAATTATGCCGTTAAATATTTTACCATTTTTATTTTCGTCGTAATGGTGAATCGATACCTGCAATTCATCAATCAAACCACTTAACCGCACAACCCTTTTCTTTGACAAAAGCGACCCGTTTGTATTGAGTACTATTCTGTCCTTGTGTGTTCTTATTTTTTCCAGCAACTCAATTACCTTGTCAAATATTATAAATGGTTCTCCGCCCGTTATGATTACCGTTTTGTAATCATTAAGTCTTATGGCTTCATTGGCAATTTTTTCCGTATCCGTATATTTGTTATTTCTCCCTCCCTTGTCAACGCAAAAATTACACAGCCTGTTGCATTCATGATTTATTTTTATTGACAGCATTTTGGTTGCATATTTGCTGCATAAATTATCTTTGTAAGGTATTAGTTTTTTCATAAATCACTTCACCTCCTTGTTAATCATCGCATCCGTCCCGCAGTCCATATCGGTCAATGGGTTGTATGGTATGTCCATGTGTTCATTTTCCACCCTTACAGTACCTACAATTACATGGATATGCTCCCGGCTATGTGACTTGATTTCCAACCTTACATGGTCATCTTTAAATTGTTCCAAAGTGTCGTTTACATCTTTGCCGTTGATTAGTACTATCATTTCTGCGCCTCCTTTATTTTTTCCCAATATTCCTCTTCCCTTCCGAGGTTCAAATTTGCTGTTTCAGGGTGTTTGTCAAGATATTTCACTATCCCACCGACAAATTC
Source organism: Candidatus Nanoarchaeia archaeon (assembly GCA_028713895.1). Lineage (GTDB taxonomy): Archaea > Nanobdellota > Nanobdellia > CSSed11-243R1 > CSSed11-243R1 > JAQTNH01. The sequence goes on from JAQTNH010000002.1 coordinate 16,162, forward strand.
GTTGCGTTTGCAGTTCAGATAAACGTCTTTCATAACCTCCATGTCCTCCGGATAGTCACAACTTAATCTGTAAGGCCGTTCGTAGTTGAATTTCAGCACATATGCATCTTTTGTTACATGAACCCCCCACCCCGTATCACCTGAAAAGTCTGCATTCTCCAGATTTTCGCGCGGGTAGGCTATGACATTCATTCCAAAAGGCAACCCTTCCGTGCGAATGGCCTTTTTGAACCGCAAACACTTTGCCTGGTAGTAAACTGCATTGATTGTCTCGCAAGTTGTAAGAAAATCATCCCCGTCCTGATTGACAATGAAGTCAATATTGTTTTCCCGTGCTGCATCAAGGTGTCTTTTGATGATATTTTCCTTTTCACCCATGAAAAAACCCACCTCGTTGCGTCTTGAGATGGGTTTCATGTATAAAAGGTCTTGCAGGGTGTCGGGACAGGTCATATAGATGGGAATTTTCGTTCGTTTAAGCCTTTTTAGTAGGATATCAGTCACTGTTTCGCCGTTTATTTCCATGAGATGTTTGCCCAACAGGCGGGTCGAAGCATATCGGGTGGTTAAAAATATTGCAGTATTCATGTTGAACCTCTTATCATTGATATTTGTTTCAGATATTCCTGTATTTTTTCGCCCATTGTGTCACCATGCAGGTATTCAAAGGCAAATTCCACCACTACATTGCCTTTATAGCCTGTTTTGGTTAAATATTCCATTGCTTTCCGGTAATCTACATTTCCATAGTAGAAAGGTTGATGGTCTGTGTGGTTGAAATCATGCAGGTGGACGTTTTGGGGCGTTATCGGGGTTGAATAGTTGTATCTTGTCTGATTTTCATGTCCAATGTCCCAACACAATCCCAAACCTTTGACTTTTTTGACCACTTTACATACGCCGTCCAAATCAAGCCGTTTTTTACCGTTCGTGGGATTGAGATTTTCCAAAGTGACTGAGTGGTGTGTCTTTGATATGATTTCCCTTGACATTTTGGCGACATTTTTGTCCGGAGGGTGAAGAACCAACAGGGTCTTTTTGAATTTGTTTATTTCCACCAATAAATCATCCTCCACCAAGTCCGGCATGTGGAATTGCAGTATTTTAAAATGGTATTTGTGAAGCAGATCAAGGTATTCACGGTCTACCTTGTCAACACATACCTCTACACCGTCTATTTTGTCGGAATAAGGCATACATGCCTCATACTGCGACCTGTTCATGATGCTGAAAAGAAAGTTCATATTTCCTCCATTTTTTTCTAAATATTCTTTGCCACAAAATGAACATCGTGTAAATCTTCTTCCAGAAGGATTTTCTAAAATAAACGCGAGATTCCCGCATGTGCATTCCGCAAAAATTCTTAACTGTATCTCGTTTTTGTTTTCATCAATAACTGTCATGTGTTGCACCATAACGTTTCCAACACCTCCATTATTCTTTCTGTGCTATGTCCATCCCCATAAACATTATCACATTTCCCCACCAGTGCATTCCATTCCCTTGCACGGTCTACAGCGTCCAAAATGGCCTGTGTTTCGCACAGACAGTCAAAGGTATTGCTGTTGCGAATTCTCCCCTGCTGACGGTTTCCTACGCTTACAGACGGTATGTTGAACGAGGCTGATTCTATTATTCCGCTTGAGCTGTTGCCTATCATAAATTCTGCGTATTGTAGTAGGGACAAGTAGACAAGGTGGTCTAGGTTGTCGATAATATGTATTTTGCATGGCGTTGAAGAATCTGCAAAGTTAAACATAGTAGCTTCTGTAATTTGTCTTATTACCTTGTTGCCCGGGTCGATGTTGGGAGAGATTAGCAATACTTGTTCACCCAAATCGTTTAATGCCTCTATAAAATTAAACGCACGTGCTGTAACATATTCAAGTTCTTTTGTTTCAGAATGCATACATGCCACTACAAACGGCTGATTCAAGTCGATTAAAACATGTTGCTGTAATTCCTGCTTGGAAAGTAACTTTGCGCGGGTGAGCCAGTCAAGGCTGGTGGAACCTATGTCGAATATATTTTCTTTATCTTTTTCATCTCCATATGTATAATATCTTGGATTGCAGCAACTTTCAAAATCTGCACTACATTGTCTAAGCATTTTTGCTACATTATCTGCATACTCCTCCGTTGCCGTGAAATGATATGTAGCCATTTGGGTGATACTGTTCCTGAGTTCATTGTCGAACGCGCCTATTGTGGTTTCTCCACCCGCTATATGTGCAATAGGGATATTCAACAGCAATGCCGCCGTAGTTGCGGCGTGGGTCTCAAACCGGTCGCCAAGACACAAGAACACGTCGGGTTTGCAATACTCCAATGTTGTTTTACAGTTTTTAAACACGTTTCCGTAATCATCTATGCTTTTTATTGCCTCTATGGGAAATACGTGTCCAAATTTAAATTCGTCAAGCATATCTCGCACGTGTGGATGGTTTGTAGGCGCCATTATTTGCAATTCAAGTTTATCACTGACTCCAATGTCCCTGCATAGCCAGTAAAGATATCCCCAGTCGGCGCGGGAAGTGGTTACTACTGTGATTTTTTTCATTCCCCGACCTCCTTTAATTTCTCGCCTTGTTGGTTTATAATATCTTCAACAAGCTTTTTTCTGACTTCTTTTTTCATTGAATATACCGGTGAATCAGATATTAAACTATCTTTCGCTATTTCGAAAAGCAATATCAGTTGTTTATTGGATATTTTCATAGAATCTGTTTCACCGCCTCCCATAAAATATCAATCAATTCATACGTGTGACCTTCGCCATAAAAATCCTTTTCTTCGCTTAATGTAAAACGCCATATCAAATCACCATATCTTGTTAAATTAAATCTGTATTCACCAAGCAGTTCTATCATTTGACCTATGGAGAGAAGTGGTAAAGACAATTTATAATTACAACTGCAATGTATTGCGCCACCTCCACAACCATTTTCATCTGGACAACCTTCTTCTGTTTCCTTTGTGCAAATATCACCATAAAAAACAGAATCTTTATCATCTATAAAATAATTTACCGTAAAAACGTTGCAATCTTTTGTGTGTTCAAATTCTTTACCGTAACATACATCATATTCTACTGGTTTCCATAATTCCCTTAACGTCTGTTGCTGCTTGGGTGTAAGTTCCTGCAATTGTTCCGTGGTTATTCTTTTTTTAATATTAATCATCTCCTATAACGTTTTTCCATATTTTTCTTTTAACAATGTGCTGTATTGTTGTACTAGATACGCCATATTTTTGTGATAACTTTCTTAGTGATACTCCGTTTTTATGCGCTTTTCGAATTTCAATTACGTCTGCTTCTTTTAGCTTTGAATTTACTTGTTTTTCTCCACTAAACATTAAAGAATGTAATTTGTTTCTGCATTTTGCGCTACAAGTTTTTCTAATTTTCCACTGAGATATTGATGTGTAACTTGGTTTACTGTATTCTTTTCCACAAATTATACACGCTCTTTCTGAAACGCTTTCAGCATGCTCTTTTTGATGCGTGCTTCTTGTGACTATTTTTAAATTTTCGACCCTATTATCGGTTTTGTTTCCATTTATATGATGCACAATTTCATAATTTTTTAATTTTCTTCCCATGTGTTTTTCAACAATATATCTGTGTTCTAATATTTTTCTTTTTCCGTTATATATTATCCTGTATCCTGCTTGATTTATATGTCCACCTTTGTAATTTCCATTATTTTCTTCCGACCTGTCAATATTACTATTTTTTCTTATAATATCTTTGCACCATCTATACACTGTAGCATTTCCTATTTTTAATTCGTTTGCTACGTCCCTAGTTGTTTTACCTTTTAGATATTTGTTTCTAGCTTTGATTTTTAAATCGTTTTTATCCATTGATTTAGCACCTCCTGACTTTATTATATCAGAAAATGTTAGTTATTTCAAATAATATTTTATTCTTTGTTTCATATTTCACCTGTTTTTCTGACATCTATCAAATTACCTTTGGCATCAAATGAAAACTGAATATTGCATAGCCATGCTCCGTATTCATTTTTTCTCACCGCGAGCCTGTAATTTTTATAAATGGTTTTGTTTCCTTTGTAACGCCCTCCGTCGATGTCATACGGCAAATCGGTTTGCTGAAATATTTCCTTGAATTTTTCTTCATGGGTTTTGCTGTCTTTTCCAATGTTTTCTATGTTTTCAAAACACGTGCGAATATATTCCATTGTTGTTTCCTCCTTAATTTAAATAGAGAGCAGATAGTATTGTTTAGACTAATCTTTCTATTGTCTGACCTTTGTCGTTCATAAGATACACTTTTTGATTTGTCACAAATACGACATTTTCAAAAGAACGTGTGTCCAATAACTTGACGAGTATTACGTATGCCGGAATATTGTCTATAAGCAGTTGTGTATCAAGAAGATTTTCCGAATGATAACCTTCGTCTTTCATTTCTTCCGGCAACGTTTCTGTTGCAATTGTAAAGACTTTGTTGACTCTAGCTATTTCATCTGGTAATTGCTTTGGTGTTGCTCCTGAATATGTTTTTGTGTTACAACCGTCGTCATAACCCGATATAGTTATTGAACCTTCGTTCGTAAAATCAATAACAGATGCAATATCTGTTCTTTGTCCTTCTGCAACTTCTTTGTCGTATTTTTGTATGAATTCTACCGTGTCTATGTCTTGCGTAAGTACTTTGGATACATTGTCTATGTACCCCCACATTTCACCGCTTTTGTACTTTACTATCATGCTATCATCCCTTTCTATTTTTCTTTCTATCTGCTCTCTAAAAATAACATTATGACATGTTTATGGCTTCCTTCCATCTTACTCCTCTTTTTATGTCGCTTACTGTACTTTGGGAAACGTCATATTTTAAAGCTATTTTGTACTGGCTTCCATTTTCACTATATATTTTTGCAGCTATTTCTTTTGTAATCTTAACCCACCAATGCTTTTCTCCTTTGGGTGTATTGTTTTTATGTCGATGTTTGGACATCTTATCTTGTACATTATCCATGTTAGTACCTAAAAATAAATGTTCGGGATTTATACATGTAGGAACGTCACAGGCATGTAGAACCTGCATTCCTTCCGGTATGGTGCCAAAACATTGTTCCCAAATAAATCTGCTCATATGGCTGGATTGTTTGTCCCACCAATATAACGGATAACCCTTTTGACTTCTACTATGACTTGTGCATATAAAACAATTTCCCAATTCTGGATATATGCAGGGTTTTTCTATCCATTCAATAGGTTTATTCCCTGTGTATTGGTTATAATTCATGCTTAATAACCTCCTTCAAACACTCACTTACATAATCCACATCAGCAAAAGACATGCCGGCGTAATAAGGAATGGCAAGTGTCCTGCTACTGATTTCTTCCGATACAGGAAAATCACCTTTCTTGTAACCATATTTTTTCATACAACCCATAAGGTGAACAGATGGAAAATAAGCTCTCGTATCAATCCCCTTGTTTTTCAAATACTCCATAACCTTAATCCTGTTTTCAACCTCTATGACAAAAATAAAAGGATTGAATTTTTCGTAATCAATCCTTTGGCTGAGTCTTATTCCGTTTTCATAATACCTTTCAATAACCTGTTTTCGCTTGTGTATTATCTCGTCAATATGTTTCATTTGGACTATGCCTATTACGGCTTGCAAATCTGTCATACGATAATTAAACCCCTCTTGACTTGAGTCTAGCCACGTATCTCCGGGAGTGCGCCCTTGATTTCTGTAAGCCCTACAATAATCGTTTATTTTTTTATCGTTAGTGCAAATCAACCCACCCTCGCCAGTAGTTAAAATCTTATTTGCGTATAATCCAAATACCTGTGCCGCAAACGGACGGTCAAGTTTATTGCCTAAGCTTTCACATGAATCTATTATCGTATCAAAGCATAAGTTTACATTGTTGGTTTGTTTGGGTAACCCTAAAATGTCTACGGGCATGTATGCTTTAATGAATTTAAGTGAATCAAACTTAAGTTTATTCAGGTCTATGTTATATGTATCCCTGTCAACGTCACACAATAATGGCTTAGCTCCCGCCGCCTCAATCGCAAACACTGTAGCGATAAATGTATACGGAGAAGTAATGACCTCGTCACCAGTACCTACGTCCAAAGCTTTCAGACACACATAAAGTCCGGCAGTGCCGCTTGATACGGCTATGGCATACCTTGTGCCGCAGTAATCCGCTATCATTTGCTCAAATTCTTTCACTTTTTGGCCCATTGCAATCATGCCCGACCGCAGGACTTTGTCTACTTCTTGGGATACTTCATCTATGTAGGGCAGATAGGATGGACGCGACAGGGGAATGTGTTTTTCAAAGAATGATTCGGTTAGGTTAAGTTCTATCATGTATTTTCCTTTCCATATTTTATTTCAACTAAAGAACCTTTCTTACCACAAGCTGGGCAACTAGAAAAATTATCGTGCTTAAAGTACGGAAATTGTTTTTCACATTCCAAACATTCAACTTTAATTTTCATGTGACCTCCTTAAATAAAATAGGTGGGTGTTAACCGCCTTATAGTTCAAAACAATCCATATTCATAAGTACGTCAATACCTTTTTTGTTTAACAGGAGTAACTTTTGAGATATTTTCGCATATTCGTTTACTTTTGATTCGCTGATACTATTGATAACTCCGCACCCTTCCGATGTTATGCATTCATTTAGATGGTTAAGCGTTTCTGTGTATGATTTTTTCTTTTCACAAATAATTTCCCACGATTCTTTCATAATAAGCCTTTCAAGTGCTTTTTCTCTTACTGTCATGATGTCCTCCTTTCACGCCATTCCATCAGGCGGATCGTTCCTGTGTATGGCATAGTTTATAAATAATAGTATGGATAGTACTGCCAGGTAGATGATAAGATATATGTACCATTTCATGATTGAACCTTTCTGCTGATGGCTTAAAAGCCGGCTTGTCCGACCACTGAGTTTAATTTGCTGGTATCATTTTGACTTACTAAATAACTTCCGTTTCCAAATCATCAATAATCGAATCCAATTCATTAAAAATACTTGCAACATACTCAGCTAAATTGCTTTTAGCATCGTTGATTGCTGATATTATTTCTTCTTTGGTTATTTCACCAAGCCTTAATCCATCTAAAACTATAAGCCGATTTTCGCCTATATGTTTCAGCCCTTTTGTAAGGTTTTGTATGGATTGAATTTTTTCAACGCCGACTTTGTCTCTTTTTCTACCGTTGCATTTCCTACATACAATACGAAGATTATCTTCTTTGTCGCTGCCGCCTTTTGATTTTGGTTTTATATGGTCAACTGTTGCTTCTTCTAAACTAAGCTCCTTATGGCAAACAGCACACTTGCCGTCGCTTTTATAGTATAAAACTAATTTAAATTTCCTCATTTTTATCTCCTTTTTATAAATAGAATACAGACAAAAGACCATCACTATTAGGGTAATGACAGTCTTTTACGCCCGGCCAGGCAACCTATGTTATTTTATCATTACTTCAATCTCTCGCCTAATCCCTGTTTTCTTGGATGATATTTACTACCCACAATTCCCAGTTTCATGCTCCTGATTACACGAAATTTTGTCTACGTGTAATCACAGCTATTTCACATAATCCTTGTAACATGCATAAATAAAGGGATTCAAGGTTTTGCCCCAAATCCCAATTTAATTTCGTGGCTGGATTTTGTCTCAAAACACTATATGTAGTGGTATGG
>JAQTNH010000002.1:23980-35247 GCA_028713895.1 Candidatus Nanoarchaeia archaeon
TCCAGCAGGGATTGCTCGAAACCAACCGTGACCTTGTTGTCCACCTCGACCTTGTCCGTAAACATGCCCAGATACTTGGCCATGCTGTCAAGGGCGGTCTTTTTATCATGCAACTTAAACTTAAATGTACCGTCCTTGCCTATACTGACCTCCTGTATCACAGCCCCGTCAACCTCATCTGAGTCTATTGCATCAACTATTTGCCTGTAGCCTATTATCGGTTTGCCTGTATCGTCATGATCCACGACTGTTTTGGCTGTTTTGTAGCTCAAATAGTCCTTTATATCGGCAAAACCCAGCTTGGCATACTCAGCCAGGACCCTTTCCACCGTAGTCATATTGCGCAATTTCAGCTCATCATCTAACTCCTCCAGCCTTGCAACCATCTTGCTGTCACCAGCCAACCTGCATGCAGCCTCATCTATTGTCTTATCTGTCATGTTTTCACAGTCATATGCCTGTTTGTACGCCTCTCTCTGGCTTAATCCCGTAAACAGGCCCTGTGCATACTTTTCCTGCTTTATTGTCAGCTTGTCTCTCATTATTCTCACCCCTTGTGTAATCTCTATTGTGTCTGGTTTGCCGTATATCCTGTTAAACGTAAACGTCCCGCCATTATGGGTATAATCCACACCCTCTTTTAACTCTTACCATTATCCCCACCTCACAAGCCTCTTGCGGCTCAATATCATCCAGTCCTTTAGTTGCTGTAAAATATTTACCTCCAATAAAAAGGAGCCCTATTTGAGCTCCTTTCGTGACTTTATGTTTAGCTTTATCAATATCCTGCTCATGTGTGTCCTTATCGTGCCCTCCGCTGTCCCAAGTCTCTCCGCTATCTGCCTGTTGGTCAGTCCCTGCGCTGCGAGGTCTGCTATTTTTTGCTCTGTTGGTGTCAGCATAAGACTGCGTACCCCCTGAACTTTGCGCCATCTCCCTTGTAAGATATGACAGTCTCATGTCCGTCGCATCCAGCCTCAGCATCAGTCCCGCTGATTAAAATCACCTTGCCGCAGTCACTGTAGTTTAGTGCCTTTTTATACATTTCCACAATCTCTTCATCGTCCATGTACTCATTGACGCCTATGGCTGCCGTGCCATCCAACCTGTCTAGTTCCGGATTATATTCAACGCCTCTGTTGTCCCAATCGTCAAAGGAGCATTCGAGGATTTCCCCGTCCTGGTATTCTGCTTTACCATGGATACCGCTTAATCCTCTTAATCCAAAATATCCGCTGCCCTCTAATATCTCTTTTAATTGTTCCAAGTTTATCATCTTGTTCATGCTATGCCTCCACTGTGCGGTTTTTATCGCCCGACCACAATTTAATTATAACACTTTTGCGGCATATGTACATAGGCCTATGGCCCTATCTTTTTAAAAATGTGCAACTGTTTTTATTTCCCGCATATACTATAGTACGGCTCTAAGCTGTGATATTATGTTGTCGGGGGATTGTGATGTATATTGCAGTCCCTTGATGGCGTTTATAAATAAAAAAGAAGTCCCTGTGGACTCCTTTGATGTGCTGCGCTTTATGCTCCTGCGTGTGCTATTTCCCGTATTTGTATTTGCAATTCCTTGTAGTATAAATCTGCCAGCTGTCCCATGTCCATTTTCTGTAATTCTTCCATGTTGTATTTTTGGCTTAATGTGCTTAGATAAAATCTTTTCAGTGACCTTACTTCTCCTTCGATATCCATGTTTATCCCCTTCCTATCTTTACCTCTATCCTTATCTTTGCATTTACTGCTACAAACCTTATGTAGTCACTCACGCTCATGCTAAACTGTTTTGCTTTGGCTTCAATGGCTTGTTTGTCTTGCTCTGAGAGTCTTATATCTATTCTGGTCATATCAGCACTCCCTGTAAGGCATTTCGTAGTAGTCGCATATTGTAGCACCTTGTGATTCCATCCAGTCCTCATAGTTTCTGAATTCTCCACATGATTCCTCATACGCTAAATTGTCTTGCTGGGTATAAAAGCAGGATTTGCAAAGGATGTTTTTTTCGTCTATGTCCTCAACGCTGTCGTATTCTTGTCTGATTTCCATGCGGTCAATCTCTTCTATTTTGCCGCACATGTGACACTTTACATATGTTTTAGCCATTTATCATATCCCCTTTCACATATTTATAATACTATTGTACGGCATAATTCCGTACTTGTCAAGAGGATATTTATATTTATTTTCAAACCCAAATAGCAAAAGCCGGATTGCTCCGGCTAAGGTGGGGAAACATGTAACTCATAATCCTGCATATTATCATTATATGTAATAACTTTTTAGTTTTCCGCTGTTTAAAAACGCTTGTCTTTGTCTATTTTTGTATTTTAATTTTATTGCCAAAGGAAGTTTTTTGATGCCTTCATTTATATCGGTATCAGTAACCCTTATTACTTCCCATTCTTTACCCATTACGTTCTTAATGAATTTGTCTCTTGCCTCTTCGTACTTTTTAGTTTTTTCTGTATGGTATATTGTTCCGTCAACTTCAAGAATTATATGGTCTTTTGGCAAAACAAAATCTACGATGTAGTTTTTGATTTTGACTTGGTGATTAAATGGAATTTTTCTTTTATAAAGTTGTAGCGCAACCATTATTTCCTCTGTGCTTTGAAACCAGTTAGGCCTTTCTAAAAGCTTTTTAATTTCAACTACAGCGTTTTCATATTCTTCAATTTTGTTTCCCTGTTTTTCTATTCTAGTGATAGCCTTTTGCAGCTTTTTCATCTTTACTTCTGTTTTTAATGGATTTATTATATGTTTTTTATTTTCTTTGCAGTCATCGCATAAATAAATAAATCCTGATTTATAGTTGTTTCGTTTCAATTCAATACCGCAGCCCCTGCAGGGAACAAAATAATAAGTATATGAACCTGCAGTATGTGGATTAGGGTTTTCTATTTTAATTCCGGCCTTTAAAGCCTCATGGTATCCCATTTTTCAGCCTCCTTAAAAGGAGGTCAGAGGGGCTATCATCACGACAGGCCATGACCGCAAAATAAAAGAACGCATCTAAAATGCGTCCTTCGCAAACAAATCTATTTTATTACCCTTATTATAACACATTAAATCTGGTCAAACAAGGTCAACTTTTATGGACAAAAGTACTATCTTTTAAAAATGTATTGACAATGCAATTGCATTGTAGTAACATTAAAAATGTCAGCAGGCAAGCTGAACAATAAGGAGGGAAAATAATATGTTTATGAGAACTAATTTTTTAGACAGCAAGGAAATCAAATACACTAATGGGGCTACAATAGAAATGGCAAGGACTATCATAAGAAAAATAGGTACTGATATTGCATATCGTGAAAATGAAATCCTGTCCAACCTTGATACAGTAGAACAAAATACAGAAGTACCGGAAGGATATATCCAGTATATATTCTACAGTAAAACAGGCGACGGTTTTCAAGCCGGAAAGTATGCAAACGGTTCGTATGGTATATCTAACTGACAATTAAAACTATTGCTACCCCCATCTACACAGGCAAAGGAGGCCACAAAATGAAGGATACACAAGTCACATTACGCATCAATAGCGAATTAAAAAACAAGGCAAAACAATACGCGGAAGATACAGGCCGGACACTTGCAAGTTTAATTGAATATCTTTTGAAAAAAGAAATCGAAAGGCCCTCTAAGTAAGAGGGTCTTTTTTTTGCCATTCTCTGAATCTTCGCTGTCCTGTTGATATGCTGATTCCAAAATCTGTCTCTATCTCATACCAGGTCATGCAATTTACATACCGGCACCTCAATATTATCCTGGTATCCGCATCCGGTATGGTATCTATGTACTCGTTGGCCTGTCGGACGAGTTCCAGCACTTCTTTTATCTTTTCTTTCAGCAGCTCCTTCTGTGTGCTCAGCTGCCGGCCGATTTTCCTATCCCGTATCCCCGTGACCGCAATGACATGTTCGACGTAGGGGAAAACAGGCATGGAACCGCGCACACTGTCTGCAAGCCTGTACCGCCGTGCCTCCATCTGCCGCTTGATTGCCTCCATCTCCCTCAACTTGCCCCTGATCTGCTTGAGATCCTTTTCGGTCACACCCTCACCCCTTTGCCTTCTTCCTCCGCGAACACTTCCCCGCGCACGATTCCGGCGTTGTCCTGCTGCCTGTGTAGTATATGCAGTAGCCGTCGGGGCCACGGGCGAACTGCTTACAGCGTTTCAAAATATCAACCCTCTTTCAATAGCGGACATTGTAAATGTTTTTGTTCCCGCGTAACACACAAGGTAACATCTATCCGTTTGCTGTAAGCCGTGCAAACCCAGGTTATTTTGCCGTCAAGACCATAATCCTTGCTTGTACTTAAAGCGCATTCCCTGCAATCTTTCGGCATATCCAGTACCAATATTGCTTTCATTCCCTGTACACTTCCCTTATCCCTAATTTGGGGTACCGTTCCATAAATACCTTTTTCTTGGCGATATATAAATCCGTACGTATCCCTTTTGTATCAATGATTTCAGCTGTTCCATCCAGATTCCACACAACAAAATCCGCAACGTACTCCAGCGCATTTGCCAGTGGAAATCTTGGCTGCCGGCAAAATCCATTTATGACTCCAGCCCGAAGCTGTAGTTTCAGGTCTGCGTAATAATCCGCTTCAAATTGGCTGTCAAAACGTAATCCGTCCACCTTTACCCTGTTGTTGCGGTATTTGGAGGGCTTTTCAGCGGGCACAAGCAGGATTCCCGACTGTGGTTTACCTTGTCTTTTTTGGTATTCCTCAAGCCATTCTTCCGTAAAACTCATTTTACCTTTGCCTCCAACTCAAGGTATTCTTCCAGACATTTCACCCCACAGCCTATTTTGCAATGATCGGCAAATCTTTTCTTGCCTATGAAGTGATAATCCTCTTCCATTTCCGACGGACAATATTTTTGCATGTAAGCTTCCGCTGCAATACGTTCCTTTGTCCAGCCCCTGGTATCGTCAAAGGTTGCTATCTTTTCCCAGACTTTCATTTATCTACCCCCAGTACTTTATCTATAGCCCCCATAGCCTTAACAATAGGCTTGTGTATTCTTGCGGCTTCCTTTGTACTTTCAAAATCAGCTTCCGCAAATATGAATTTAAGAGTCTGTAAGCACTCTTTAAGCACTCTGTCCTTTTCTTTATTCTTCCGTTGCTCTCCGGCGTTTTCCCATACAACCTCACCAAATTCATTCGCGCATTTCTCCAGTTTTTCACGCAATTCCTCGTTCTCCTGTTGCAACCTGATATTCTCTTGTTGATAATCTATAGCGGCCTCTGTTTGTTCGGCCGCAATATGCCTGGTTGTTTCAAGTTCGGTTCGCAGTTGTACAAGCTCCCGTTGAAGGGATTCTATTGTTATTTCAAGTTTTTCAACTATTTTTACAGCTTCTTTTGCTTTTTCTTCTCCTGTAAAATGTGGAAAATTCATCATTATGCCGAGTTTTAATGCCCTTATATTTAACTGTTCCTCTGTCAGTTTCATATCTATTCCTCCCCCAACAACTTCCCAAGTGCGCAATCGTCAGCGTGCCCCATGCGCTTCAAGTTTCCGCATACAAGGCAAGACGTTCCGATATATGGTATTTCTATCCATTCCAGCCGTTCCAGCATGTCCCGAAAAGCTAGTGCTGCCTCGGCTGCTTTTTCAACACATATAGCCGGTACGCCGCCACACACTTCTTGCAAATCACAAATACATCCTCTGTTTTCTTCATCCATCTCATTTTTGCAGCACCTTGCTGCATCATCAAGCTGCTTTCTTGTCAACATTTCAATCCTCCCTCTCAAAGTAGAAGAGTCCGTCCCATTCCTCAACCCTGATAATTCCATAATCCTCCGCCACCTTGCATATGTAGATACCGCTTATGCGCTTATTTAGTGTTTCGAGCATGTGCCGGAAAAAATCTAGGTTGTGCGCCCGTTTATAGTGATTACAACGTCTACACGCAGGATTAAGGTTATCTGTTCCCTCCATCTCAACGCCTCTGGTATACAAAGGGTGCGCCTTTTTAGGTACAATATGGTCAACCTGCATATCCTTAAACTCTATCTCCCTGCCGCAATAGGCACACCGACCGCCGTACTTGCTGTATACCTCTTTTCTGTTCATTCCCTCAATCCTCCCCCTCGTACAAATCAAGCTGGTGCCCCTGGTCCGCTACCTCCTGCCTGAGTACAACGTTTTCGCGGGTCAGCTGCTCCAGCCGGTCCAAAAGCACACTGTTGTCAAGTCTGTAGGATATGTCATTCAATAACCGTTCTATTTTGCCCGCAGACGAATTTATTTCTTTCGACAAGATTTTATATTCAGTCACATTATTTTTGGCTAGAATTGTCACTGATACGCTCACAGTGACAAATAAAGCGATAAGATAAAGTGCAATTTGTTTAAACAGTTTCATTTCTCTCCCCTTTCTCGGAATCGAGGGCTGATTCCGCGTATCTGCCAGGATACTCTATACCTGTTTATATTCTGCTGCCCTCTTCGCAGTTCATTGGTTGGCCTTGAAAAATGCTTCTGCAAATCCTGCCGGTGTGATTGCCCTTATTGCGGCACGTCTCTCGTTATACGGCAATTTATTTAGCCATTCGTAACCATCTGGTGTCTTTAGAGTTGACCACTCAATAGAATGGGTTCTATGCCCTATATAAGTACATACGTGGATTGGTTTTAATTTTATAATCGGTGACGGCTTATTAAAATATCCCCATATATCGGTCCGTTTTACATGGGTTCCTCCGAATTGCCATTGTTCAAATTGATACTTTGGAACACCTAAAAATTGTCTTAAAAAACCAACAGGATTCTCCAATGCCCAGAATTTGAATTTATTATAAAGCCGGCATTGCCAGATAATTTTCAAACAAGCATCTACAACCTTTAACGCTGATTCAAAATCCCTCGGCTTACTGCCCTTAGCTACCGAAAACTCCGTGCAAGGTGGTGCAGCGAGAATCCCGTAAACATTCTCAGGCGGTTGATATGTACATACATCATATTCCGGCAGGGTTATCAATCTCACATCATAGCCGGCCTCTTTATATGGTCTGCTCCATGCGCCGGTTCCGCCGCACAAGTCCAGAATTATCTTATTGCTGTTGTCTAATCCCATATTTGCCCTTCCTCCTTACTCAACAGGCTTTTCTTCACCCTGTACCCCTGCTGGATCTTCGCAAGGATTGCCACCCCGAGGATTGTTACAATGATTGCCCAAATCAACATAAGTCAGGCCTCCTTGCCGTGATGTATTTTATGACAATCATCACAGACTACCGTTACATCGTTAAACGTCTCACACCCTATGTTTTCGTAGGTTCTGTGGTGTACGTCAAGTTGCCTGTCTTTACCGTCACATAATTGGCAGGCGTAGCGATAAAATTTCAATGCTTCCTGTCTGAAGTGTTGCCAGTGGAATGTTTTCAGATATTCCCTGTATGGCATTGCCTGCATTTGTGCTACCGCCACCATATAGGTCGTATCGATAAATTCAAGTGCGTTTTGTTTTGGATCTAAAGCAGATTGCATAATTTAAATGTCCTCCTGTAATATCTAAGCATTATATATCCCGTGGGTCCGTTTCTTTGTTTCGCTACTATGACCTTGATTTCAAATATGTCCGCATGTTCATTGGTGTCCTTTGGTATGTGAAGAAAAATTACATTGTCCGCGTCCTGTTCAAGACTTCCGGATTCTCTCAGGTGGTGGAGTTCCGGCTCTCCCGTTACACTTTCCCTTGACAGTTGACTTAACGCTATAACAGGTATTGCAAATTCGGACGACATTTCCTTGAGTTGTCTCGAAATATCCTCTATCTCCTGCCGCCTGTTTTCCGTCTTTTTCAGGGACTTGCAAAGTTGGAGGTAGTCAACTATCAACAGGTCAAGTTGTCCCTTGTTTTTCAATTCCCTGCAATATGCCCGTATTTCCTGGACCGTTGAAAGTCTGTCGTTGATTTCAATCGGTAATATTTCTAAAAATTCCTGCGCCTCGCCTATTTTACCCCAATCCTTTACATCAAGGCTTTTGCAGTATCTCAATTTCTGACCGTCAACATCTGAAATGTTCGCTATCAGTCGCTTTGCAATCTGCATGCAGGACATTTCCCTGGATACAAACAGGCAGCAATTTTCCTTTCTCGCAAGGTTAATCATGAGTTGCAGGGCAAAAGCTGTTTTTCCCACACCCGGTCTTGCCGCTATTAAAGTCAATTCCTCCGGATGTAACCCTGCCGTTATCCTGTCAAGTTCGTAAAACCCGATAAACAATTTTGATTCATTCTTTTCCGTGGATTTGATTTCCATATCCCTTACCGCCCTGCCCACAATGACATTTATCTTTCCATCGTTTTTCTGTCTGTCGCGTGTCTTAATGTCAAACATCTGTTGCACATCATTTTTGAGGCACAAGGCGTTTTCATGGTTGTCGTCCAGCGCGACGGTTTTTGCCTTTTCAGCCGCTTTCAGGATTTCGCGACGCATTGTATAGGTTTTCAGGAACTCCATGTAATGCCCTATATTTTCAGGACTTGATACGAAAGACTGAAAACTTGTTATGTATTCAAGAACATTGTCAATACGTTTTTTAAGCTTGTCTGAAACCGTCACTTCATCAACAGGCATATGTTTTTCATACATGTAGGATATGGTTTTAAAGATAAGCCTGTTTGATTCGTTGTGGAAGTCGTTTTCACAAAGCTCAATTATATGGTCAAGCTTTTCTGAAAACAGACACCCCAATACTGATTTTTCAAGGTCCGTATTATTTGGATACATATTCATCCCCCCGGTTCGTAATTTGTTCGGTCCGGATACTTGCTTGTTTCCACGGGCTTTTCATAATTACAGTCAAGATAATCAACATAACCGGAATTAAAGAACGTGCTGCCGTATTGAAGATATTGACTGTCAACACCTTTTTTTGATTTTTTATATCGTTCTATACATCTTGACAATTCATCAAAGCCGATTTTATACAGTTTCTCTTTTTGGGTTTTACTGACCTGTCCCTTTCCTTCTTTTTTGGGATACAACCGCCATATGTTTTCAAAAAAATCGTCATATGTTTTAATTAAATTAACTTCTATTAAATTAGGCGGGGTTGTTCCCGATTCATTCGCGAATGGTTCGCGATTCTCTCGCGAATTATCATTAGGTGGCGGCAAAATACTTTTTTGAGAGTGGTCAACTCTCTGCCATTTGTCCCAATTTTCAAAGGCATAATATTTACTTCCGGCATGTTCGTACAAGACAACGGAAGTATTATGACTTATCTCTGATAAGGCTTTATCTACTTCGACCGTCCTGATATCATCATACGGGAATATAACAGACTTTAAATAATTGGTATTGGCTCTCCCTCTACCTTCATCATCAGCATTTGAAAACATTCCTATAAATACATATCTTGCAAAAACTGAAATCTTGGCAATATCTTCACTTGTCCAAAAATTTGGATCAATTACCCTTTTTCTTGCCATCCATCCAACCACCCTTTATGCATTTTTATGTACCTTTCCCGTAATTCCTTGCCTGAAAATATGCGTTGTTGCTTATGGACACACAATGTTCATGCATCAGATGCAGCGTCCGGTACCGCCCATAGAAGAATTTCTGCATGTCTCCCTTGGTTGCCTTGATGTTCTCCAACTTCGCAGCGTCATTGGCTATGGTGTTGTACCTGTCTGCGTATATAAGTGCCTCTATGGCTATTCTACAGGCTGTGTTGCCGTCCACATCAGACAGTTTGGCATATTTCAACAATAGTCCATAATATGCGGCTGATTCCTCGGGAAAATTTTCATCATAACTGCTCTCGAATTTGGCTTTCATGTGTTACCTCACTTAAAGCTTCAAACGACAAGTCTACCGTCCATTTGTGGTTGCAGTTGTCACATTCTATTGCGATTGCCTGCTTGTTGTTTATCAGTTTATAATTTCGTTCGTTGTCCTTTTTGCAGATTGGACAACGCATTAAATCGGAGTAGATTAAATCATCTTCAAGCTTTCCAAGCTCATCCGATGACTTGTCTCCATATTTATCCCAGAAAACAAGGCACCTGTTGCACAGATAATAATGATTGAAATCTCCTTCGTATGTGCCTACTTCGTTTCGGCAACTGCTTCCTGCCGGAATCCTGCATCCGCAATATTCACATTTATGCTCTTTTCTTGTGTGTTTGATGTCCTTACTCTCCCAAAATCCCATATGATTACCTCCTACGTGTTACCTCACTGTATCCTGTGACAAAATGCCACTTTAAGCTCCTGCAATGATATAAATGTATCAGGTAATTATAATCATTGCCTTGATGAAATAAACGGAATTTACCCCGTTTTCCCCTGTTTCTCTCCGATGTTTTTGATATTACCACGCATACTTCTCATCCGATCTGACAATTCCTTTTTCCTTTCGTCTGATAAGGTAACTTGTCTTTTCGGTTTCGGGTTCATACCCTTTCCCAATACTTTGGGCCTTAGTATCTCTGCCGCCTTTTCAATGTCGGCCTCATTGAATAACAAAGTACCTTCACCATTGCTTGTTTGAAAAGGCCTGAAAAGGTCAGGATATTCCTTTAGGAGCCTGTTTATAATCTTGCTGCTTGTGATATACACATTAAGAACGGTGTCGGAATGTCTGCATATATTACTTCCCCGCTTTATCAAACAGGGGATAAAAGTAAATTCACATGCTTTGCCGGTTTTATCCACTTCATACATTACCCTATACGTTCCTCTGTATTTCAACATTTTGTCATTCCTCCCCTTGACAATTAAAGATAGTTTCTTTTAAATATTTGATAAAATAATTCTCTTGAATATACCGCCTCAAACCGCCTCTGCCCCTCCTGCTTCAGCCTGGCTGATAATTCCCTGTCCTTCTCGTCTGTCACGCTCAGGTGACATTTTTGACATAGGTCGCAGTACAAGCCGTACTGTTCGCTTAATTTCCTGTCGGGGTTGCCGCCGTAAAGGTGATGGCGTTCGAGTCCATATTCCTTCAGGCAACCCAGACAGTATCCGAGGGGGAAAAGAGGCCCGTACTTCTTTGTGCGTGGCTTTTTGTGCTGCGGCTTAGGAAACTGCTGTACTTTCAAAACGGAAGATCCAGCTCCTGCATAATCACGCTGATGTCAAACTGCGTCCAGTTGATTTTTGTTTTCTCCTGATCGGCATATGGATACTTGTTTGATATACTGCCCGTTTCCGCAAGGTCGTTCAGAAGCTTGAATATGTCAAATTCCGGAAACGCCTTTTTTCTTTCACCGC
>JAQTNH010000002.1:35347-40068 GCA_028713895.1 Candidatus Nanoarchaeia archaeon
GTCCAGTTGATTTTTGTTTTCTCCTGATCGGCATATGGATACTTGTTTGATATACTGCCCGTTTCCGCAAGGTCGTTCAGAAGCTTGAATATGTCAAATTCCGGAAACGCCTTTTTTCTTTCACCGCCGCCCTTGAATACCTCCGCCACCTGCCCTTTTGATGCCTTTTCCGATGCTCCAGGCTCGTCTTTGTCGCTTGATTTGGATTTGCTTTGGGCACCGGCAGGCTTGGATGGCGGGGGCTTCGGATCTTCATCATCTATGCGCTTCTGAAAAGCGTCCGGGTCGTCCTTGTCTGTCGGAATGTTGAAGAATTTCAGCATGAAATATTTTTCCGCATAAGTTAAAGCTTTCCCGACTCCCTTTTCTCCCGCAATATCAACACCCTGCCCGTACCAGGTACATTCTATCTTTTCATCAGGCTTTTCGGCGTTCACCCAAACCATGAGCATGTCAAGTTCGGTAAAATACGTATTGGTACGCTTTGTTGGAGTTCCTTTTTCGTTCAGTATTTCAATCGATGAAATACTGACAGCATGACTTTTAACTGTCGGTATCAACAATATGCCCAATTCGTCAAGTTTCGCCTTGACGTTCCCCAATACCTGACTGCTGGATACATATTTGTATTGTTCGCCCTGATTCTCTTTTTGCAGGTATGGCACGATTTTGCGTACCTCTATAAGTTTTTGATATAGATTCATAACTACCCCCTAAAATATCCGGTTAATGACTTCAAACAGATAGGAATTGTCAACATTCAAATCCGGATTTTTTTCTTTTGCCTTTTCAATACTCGCAATAGCCATTGCAAAATAGGCGCTGTCAACTCCTGCCAGTTGGTCTTTAAATACTGTAAAGTCTTTCAAATCAAGTTCGCTGACTTGCAGACACATTTTTAGATATTGACCTGCATTTATAGTCCATCCCTTTGCTATGAATTTTCTTGTGCGGATTATGGAACATACGGGATACCTGGAGCCGGTATAATATAATTCCTTGTTGATTATTGCTTCCAGCGCCCTTGCAGGCAAAGTCAATTCATTGTCAAGGAATGAATAGCAGCAAGTACAATGAACAAAATCATAGTTCTTATGTATTTCCTCTGGCGTACCGTAGAATCTAATTACAATCTGTATCTTGTCAGATAAAGAAATTGCGTTTGTAGAAAAGAATACAGGACGATATTTAGGTTTTTCGTCTTTGATTTTATCGGATTCCACCATGGGTTCAGTGTCTTCCCATGATGGTTCTGTTTCATCAGTAACACCTGTTTCCTTTTCTTCCGCTGCAACACCTTTACTTTGTATAAAACATTGTACCCTGTCACCCTCAACCTTAATCTGTACATGAGTTGTATGGGTTTTGTTGAACAAGTTGGCATAATACTCTGCCACTTTTATGCAAGCCTCTTTGGTTCTGAAATATACATCATAGTCATTTACTTCCTCGCTGTTCAGCATTGACACTATAGCCCCGCCAGTAATAATGATGTTTTCACGCAAAATCTTTACTATTTCAGCATCCTCTACGTGTTTCAACCAATCTTCAATCTTTGCGTTTAAAATCTTTTTTATATTTTTACCTATCATGTCTCCACCTCAAAAGTATCCGGCCTATCATTAACTGTCACACCATCGACTATTTCCCCGAACCCAGTTACGGCCTTATTGCCTGATATTGTAAGAGACTCTTTAAATTCCTTCCACTTTGGCTTTGCTTCAAGTATGTAGTAATCTGTGAATTCATTGTCTTGAAGCCATTTTGCCAGAATTTTTTCATCCCGGACAAATTCAGGAGTCCCGAATTTCTTTTTAAGCGTACCGGAAGGAAGTTTGTACGTTTCCTGCGTCTTGGTGGAGTTGTGCGGCACTGTAGCAAAATATTCCTGTAACCTGCCGGTAAAGTAGGCTGTTTTATTTTCAAGTTGTTCACGTGCCTTCTGTGCCTTCATGGTATATTCTGTTATCATGGTTTCACAAACATTTATATAGCGTT
Source organism: Candidatus Nanoarchaeia archaeon (assembly GCA_028713895.1). Classification (GTDB taxonomy): domain Archaea; phylum Nanobdellota; class Nanobdellia; order CSSed11-243R1; family CSSed11-243R1; genus JAQTNH01. Next base: position 37,346 of record JAQTNH010000002.1, read on the forward strand.
GTGTCTCGGCTCGTTCCTCGGATATCTTTTTGAGACACCACTCTGCATCAAAATCGTTTTTACAGATCCATTGTTCCGGCTCCTCATACGGAGACATTTCATCAATTATCAATTTTGCAATATTTTCCATTGAATCCAATCCTCCTTGATGTTAGTTTTTGAATATTGTGTCTTTTAAGGTTTCTGCCGACAAGAACTATGCTGCATTTAAAATAATCCGAAATTTCTTTTTGGGTTAAATCTTTTGTTATGTATAAATCGTAGAGTTTGTCTCTTGGCAACAAAATTGTGTCTCTTTCAACAACGTGGAACGCTCTGTGTTTTGAGTCTGTTTGCAACTCAAGGTTTTCAACTCTATTGTCATATTTTAAGCCGTTTTTATGATGTACAACCTCACCCTTGTTTAATTTTCTACATAAATGTTGCTCCATGATGTAACGGTGCTCCCAGTTTCTTTTTCCATCCTGTGTTGTAGCTTTTACATAAATATTTTTCCTTTCAGAGTTAGGGATTCTATAGTAATCTCTTTTCCTGTGCTGGTTTATTCCCATTTCATTTAAGCGATTAATGATATTTGTTGAGCTTGTATTTAACATCTTCGCTATGCTTCCGGTTGATTCTCCGGACAAATAATGACTGCATATGAAGGCAATATCAAAGTTTATCTTTTTGCTATGTTTTTTAATCTCTGCCGTTTTGTCATTGGTGATCGAAAAGCCTTCCTCAAATTGCTCGTCAACCATCTGTAATGCCAAATTGTCCATCCCTTCATCCTCCTCAAATAAATATTTGTTATTTTCGTAAGGGCTGTTACACCCATCTCCCCATAGTTCAAGCATCTACCGTACCTTCTTTTAATCCCCCTGCCGCCGTCCTTGCCACGCCTTGCCCGCTGTGTTAGGACTGTCGGCGAAGGAAGGGCAGGGGGAAGATTAGCTATATTTTGCTGTCACACATCGGGCATTCCTTTACCAGATTATTACTTTTTGCATATTCCCAGGTCACCATACCGAATAGCTTAAAACCGTCAATCGTCATGGATATTTCAAAAGGGTACTCAAAACTATTTATTTTTTCTATTTTGAATTCCATACCGATTTCTTTTGACAACCCATAAAGGCTTTCACCTTTTACCTGCATTTGATATGTATCGTGTCCTATTGCACTCATTAATTTTTGGGTTTTCTCCACGATATTTTTGTAATCGATTATTGTTTGTTTTATTTCTTCAAGTCTATCCACTCTTTACAACCTCCCTCTCCTGTGCTATAATTGATTTGTATTCACCTGCATAAGCAGGTATTTTTTTATTCAACCGGCATTACAAATACCGGATATGTTGTGTCATAATGTCCTGCGTAATCTTCACGTCCTGCTATGGATTGATTATAATTGTGCTCATTCTCAAGAATGTGAATATGTTCCTGTACGGCATCCAGTACTTCCAAACAACGTTTATCCGAAGCGTAACTGCCCAATAATATTGTTGTTGTAGGCCTGCCCGAAACAATAAAGTGTCCATCCTTTTTTCTCCAAGAATCCCCATATACAATATTATCCGCACTGATCAATCCGCTTCTGTTCTGTGACCTTATCCAGATTCCGATAAGCCATCCCTCCCTTCATGCGGGTATTTTTTTATTCAATCGGTTCTACCATGCTTACATGCAGCCACCAGCTATTTGCCACTATGGTGTTGTCTAGTGCGTCAATGCGTTGAATTGTTAATTCCTTGCCCGGAATTTCTTCCATCATAAGGCCATTTCCATACATGATTACATTTCCGTATCTTTTACCTGCTTTCAAGTCGGTTCTACCTCGTACCTTGTCGCCTACATGCAATTCACTTACCTTTAATTTAGCCATCTATCTCCCTCCCTTCCTCATACTCTCATGCAACTCCCGCCTCTTGACTTTCCTGCCCTTGCTGTCGTATGTAAAGTCTATGCCCGTAAGGTCTACCGTTTTGCCCTTCGGTTCCGGTATGTCCCTGACAAGCAGGTAGACAACAAAGCTTATCGCCGCGAGGCCTGCCAGATACCAGAAGATTATGCCTGATATCGTGAAAAAGTTTTGCATGGTCATTCCTCCTTTCGTTTCAGGGGGACTAGCTATCCCCCCATGTTCTGTTGCCCGATTGCTCCGGCGGTGTGGTTATCTGTCTGTTCCCGTAGGATTGCAAGTTACCTGTGGTGTGCAGCAATCCCCTGATATCTTTTGGTCATTGACATAAGACCAATTGACATTTTCTGCACGGTACTTTTCAATTTCATCCTGCGAAACGGTTCTGACTTCCGAGACCTCCTTGATGGTAACTACATAACCGGAATGAACAAGTCCTCTCAAGACCTGCTCGCAATGTCCTGCAAACTTGAACTTGAATTCCCTGCTTTCTACAGTAAGACTGAAATACTGTACTCTAACCTTTGAATCTGGATTCATAAATACCTCCCATAAATTTATTTGCCTTTCGGCTTGGTACGGGCTTTGCTAAACCCGTCTGAAAGATTACTCCACTTCCAGTTTTGGATGCCGCTCATACGAAAACCGCATCTTAACATAAGCCTTGATACCGCCCCATGCCTTGACCTGCATCCTGCGCCAGACAGTGCGGAATTTTCTTAAATTGTATGCATGATTCTCCCTTGGTTCACGTACGGCATTTTTAACCATATTCCTTAGAATTGACCTCTGCATTGACATAAACTTACCTCCTTATATTT
>JAQTNH010000003.1 GCA_028713895.1 Candidatus Nanoarchaeia archaeon
GCAAAGGTGGCTTCCAAGATACTTGCGCCCGATGAATGGAAGTTATACGGCGGATTGTTTACAAAAGGCGTCAAAATGACCGCCGATGAAGTCAAAAAGGCAAGGGATATTGAAATCAAGCTTGAATATGCGAAGAAAAACGGATTTGAAAAGTTCTACGACCGGTTTGGTGTGGCATACAGAAAAGGACTTGGACTGACAGGTGACGAAGAAAGCCTTGCTGAAATGGGTATGCCTGCGACAACGGGAAGCAAGGTAGCTGATACCCTGGCTGATCTTGTCGGTTTTGCCGCGTCTTTCAGTCGTACAGGCGGAACCAACGTCGCAAAGCCCGCAAGGACAATAGCGGAATATATCGCGCAAATGCCGAATAAAACGCCCAAAAAATTGTTGGGCACGGTTGGAGAAAAACTTACAACGGGCGCGATTGAATCCGTTCCCTATTCGGCACAACAGATAACCACAAGTCCGGAATTACAGAATCCCAAAAGTGCGGTAATCTCAACTCTTGAAAACATGAGTCTGGGCGGTGGTGCAGAACTGGGACTGGGCGCACTAGGTTCACTGGTAAAGAAACTGACTACCAAAAAACCTGTTGTTAAGACTTCGAAATACAAATTGGGTAAAACCACGGGTGCATATACCAAATTCAAAAAGCCCGAAGTAAAACAACTTCCTTCTGCTCAAAGATTGTTATTGCCTGAAAAAGCTACGGCAAGTCTGGAGGCTCCAAGCGTACCCTTGACGCAGTATGAAAAGAAACTGCTCAAGACATCGGTACCGACGAAAAAAGTTGAGGTGCCGGTTGAAACTACGTCGGAAAATGCAAGAGTTTTCAAGCCTTTAGAAAAACCCAAAAAATCAGTTAACCCAAATACAATAATTCTCAAGAAAGAAAATATAGTAGGCAAGGACGGTCAAACGTATTACAGGGGAACAAAAAAGAATCAGCCTATGTCTGATTGGGGACATGCCATGTTTGCGGAAGATAAAAACCAAGCATATTTCAACCACGGTTCAGACAATTACGGTTGGAGGGTAAACAGCAAAGACCTTGTACCCATAGAATCCCTAAGAAAAAAAATTGTAAAAGCGTGGGAACATGATAGAAAGCATGGGTTTACAGGAGATTTCGGGAATAATCCTGAAAATAATGGATACGCGACTTTGGATGGCGAATCAGTTGCTGACAGTTTTAACCCTGCGAATATCGTTGATTCTGCCGATGCGTGGGACAGTGACTTGAATCAATGGTTTTGGGAAAGGATTGCCAATCCGAATAATATAAAAGGCGTAACAACCAGAGATGGGGCTATTTCATATTATCCCGATATCATCAAGCCTGTTCAGCAAAAATTGACACTTAAACCACTGACCGAGACTAAAAACGTACCCAATGAAAAGGCTATGGTAAAGTTAAAGACGCTCGAAGAAAAGAAGCGTCAACAGGTGGCAAGTATGACAGGCTCAACGGTACTGCCCGAACAGCCTAAAAAGTTGCAGGTACCCGAACAGTATAAAAAGGAAATGCCAAGAAGGGTGACAACGGGTGAGATAGAACAGGCAACAAAGGGAACACCACAGATAACCAAGCTTAGAACACCCGCGAAGACTGTAGAGGCTCCAAAAGCAGTTGAGGGTATCAAGACAACCAAAACAGAAGCCCCTGTGAAACTTAAGACAAATGAGAATAAATTACTTTCTTCTGTCAGGGAATCCAACCAATTCCCCGAAGAAATTAATCCAAAGCTAAAGGGCGAGCATGAGGTAAAGCCAAATACGGAACTTGAACGCCAGGCGTCGGAATATATCAGCAAAAATCATGATGAAGCGTTAAGGAGTGTGCTGGAAACAAAAGAACCCAATGATGTAACAGTAGAAACGGCATTGCAACTTGCACAAAAAGCAATAAAGGAAGACGATATCAACCTCGCTTCGCAGATAATTAATAAAACAGCCGAAAATGGCGTGACATATGGGCGCGAAGTCCAAGCCTTTGCAAAATGGGGCAGCAAACCGGAAGGTTATTTGTTGGAAGCGCATAAAATTATCAATAGTGCCGTACCAAAAGAACTCAAGGTTGCGGTCAAGAGCGAGGTCGGGGAAGCAAAACCCGTGCTTGAGGCTATAAACAAGGTCAACAGGGAAAATATCGACCAGGTATTCAAAGACTTAACGGGTGAACGTCCAAAAGCCTCAAAGGCCGTACGCGAATGGTTGGAAAAGCAGGAAACAGAAGCCATGACCAGGGTGAAGGAATATTTCAAGCCCGACAAAAGCGGCATAATAAAAATGCGCGCCGGTCTGCCTGGGGAAGTCCTGACTGACCTTGCAAAAGTCGGCGCTGCAAAACTGGCGAGAAAGACCATGGACTTTGCGGAATGGTCGGTTGAAATGATAAGGGAATTCGGAGAGAAGGTAAAACCTTATCTTAAACAGATTTTCGACGATTCCAATAAGCTGATTAAATCCAAGTCCTTAAGGACTCCCGAACAGAAAGCGGTTACAACCATTGACAAGGCTATCAGAAAGACTTTGTCTGAAAATGGTGTAAGGATTCAGGATATTGCCAAAAAACACGTTTCAGAAATAGACGCAACGGGAAAGACTTTGGCGCAGAAATTTGTCGAGCAGGCAAACCTCAGTCCTGAAATGGCGGCGAAGGTTGAAAAAATGTTCACAGACAGGCTGAAATCATTGACTGCTGCGAAGAAACAGCAGATACTTGACCAGATGTTCAAGCCGAGAAAGGCGTATCAAAAGAAATCCCTAGGTGACAGAATAATAGAACTGTCAAACATGGGTGCGATAGGTGACGAAAAGTATGCCAAGGTCTTGAATGAAAAATACAACATTCCAATGTTGGATGAGTCCACAGCAAAAAGTATTATTGCTCAGTCTGAAAAAATTCAGAAGATAGGGAATGTAGTTGACAGGCAGATTGCAATAAATAAGATGATGAATGACATACAGAAACTTGTACCTGCAAAAATCAGCGAAAAGGCAAAAGCATTTACCTATATCAACATGCTTACCGCTCCACCCACTCACATTGTTAATGTAACAACAAACGTGTTGAAAATGGGTGCCGACAGAATGAATAAATATCTTGCTACGGCTGTAGATTTTGCATTATCCAAAACAACCGGAAAAGAAAGAACCATTACATTTAAAACAGGCAGAAACTTTGTGGATACATATTTTAAAGACATGTTTAAAGATACAAAAGTTGGCGCAAAAGCAGGATGGGAAGGTTATCAACCTTACGGTGAAATGTCGGATTTTAAAATGCCAACACAGGTTTTAAAGGGTAAATACAATCCCTTGACCTATGTTCAAAAATTGCTTGGTGCCACATTGACGGGATTGGAAGACTTTCCTTTCTACATGAAAGCGTTTAGAGACAGTGTAGGCGAAGAAGCATATCTAAGGGCAATAAACGAAGGTTTGAAAGGTGATGCATTAAAGAAACAGGCGGCAAAATACATTGATTCTGTTTTGAGTGACGTAAACAAGTATCAGGATTTTACAAAACAGGTACTTGATACGGCACAAAAAGCAGGAAACAAAGCTACATTCAGAGATGCCAATATCGTAAATGCAGTGGTTCAAGGCATACGCGATGTTGGTAACCTGGCTGGTGTCGGAGATACGGGCCGTACGTTGTGGGGTGCAAAAGTAAAAAAAGTAGGCATAGGTGATATATTTGTTGCATTTGCCAAAACACCCGGTGCATTGGTTAACGCAGGTCTTGAACTTTCACCATTGGGATTTTTAAAGGGATTAAATCAGTTGAGAAAATTCCATGGAGGTAGAAAAGAAGCAATCCCATTGTTTACAAAAGCCATATGTGGGACTTTGGTGTTTACCGGTTTGGGAGGGTATCTTGCGTGGAAAGGCGCTGTAAACGGTAAACTTCCCAAAGACAAAGAGGCGAGAGAATATTTGCAGGAAAAAGGGTTTATACCATACTCGGTTAACGTCGATGCTACCAGACGGTGGATTAAATCCGGATTTAACGATGAAGAATTGAAAGTAAAAGACGACGACTATTGGTTTAATTATGACTGGATTCCTCCCGTGGCTATACCATTGGGCATGACCGCCAACACCGTGCAGACTTTAAAAAATCCAAAAGAAACCGCACTAAAAACAACAGGTTCTGTTATAGGTGGAATTGCGGAAACCATTCCGGCAACATTTGGTGCATTTGCCGGAACAATTGCCGAAAGCGATGCATTTGCAAATATTCTAAAACCATTGCGTGGATACAGTAGTGAATCAATCGTAAAAGATACTCTTGCATCAATTGGAAGAAGGTTTGTTCCGTTCAGTTCGATTCTTGGAATGATAAGGCGTTCGACCGACAATGTACAGAGGAATGTGAAATCAGACGATTCGTTGACATATGTTGCCAATGTAATCAAAAATACCATTCCTGGAATATCTGAAACATTGCCTGCAATAAAGACCACAGACGGAGAGTTGAAAAAGCTACATGATGGCGGTATAAACAATGTTTTGAATTTAACATTGAATGCCAATCTGATAAAGAGAACTAATATTTCCAAGGGTACGGAACTGTTAATGCAGTTATATGGAACCACGGGAGAAACCAAGCAATTTCCGAAGCTGCAAGGCACAAAAATAAAAGTTTACGACCAAGATGTTACTTTGACCGACGCGGAATTGACAGACCTACAAAAATTTATAGGTTTGGAAACAGCAAATTTCCTTAACGCAATAACTCCAGACACAGAATTCAACATTGAGGTAAACGGACAAATAAAAGGCTCGGTAAAGTTTGGAGATATGACAGATGAGCAAAAAGTCGACTCAATAGCCAAAGAATTAAATTATATCAACGATGATGGATTGAAGTACATCGCAAAGAAAAAAGGAATAAAAGAATTATCAAACTCAAGAAAAAAGGAAATTGCAAAACAAAAGGCAATACCAAAACTTAAAACAAGATAGGCACTCGAAAGGGTGCCTTTTCCATTGAAAGGAGTTTTATGGAGTTAATATCTGAATGCTGTCTCAATCACGGCGGCAATCTTGACACTGCCTTGGAAATGATAAGGGTTACAAGGGCGTGTGGAGTTGGAATTGCCAAGTTTCAATTTTATTACCCTGATATCCTCTGCGCCGACAGGAATTGTTTTGATGCCTACAAACTACTGGACAAAATCAAACTAAGGCCGCAATGGATTCCCATACTTGCAGAGGAATGCAAAAGACAGAGGGTTGAGTTCCTCTGTACCGGATTCTGTAAGTACAGCATAGAGGCAATTTCCAAATATGTTTCGCGTTTTAAAATAGCTTCGCCAGAAGTAAAAAATCTATCATTCCTTAAAAACGTAGCAAGTTATGGCAAACCAATGATAATAAGTACGGGAAGGGTTACGCACGAAGAACTTGACAAAATATTCGAAACAATTACCGTGCCTATTACTTTGCTTTACTGTAGAAGCTTATATCCCGCATTGCCTGGTGACTATGATTTAAAAGAAATAGACAGACTGCGTGATTGTTACAAGTGCAAAGTAGGCGTATCATGTCATTGCATTGGAATTAAAAATGCCATAGATGCAGTCAAGTATCACAAGGCAGACATGGTAGAAAAACATTTTATGTTATCCGGACAAAAATGTGTAGATGCTGCGGTCAGCATTGAACCACAGGAACTATTAAAACTAAATCAAATAATAAAGGAGATTGGAAATGGAAAATGAGTCGGTTTTAATGCAGTTTATCACATTCAATGTAATTGAAATCAACGGCAGAAAGACGTTTGACAACCTGTTTATCGCACTTGATGCGGAAGACAAAATAGGTGCAGGGAACATGTTTCCCATAATACAGGAGGTAAGCGCGGATGTATGAAAGAAATATGAAATTAATGTCAGAATTTCAAAATCCAGTATTCAGGAAAATGCAGGAACCCGCGCACATCGAGTATCCCTGTCAGGTCATGTTCGGAGTCAACGAAAACCAGATGATAGACAATGTTGTTGTCAAGGTTGACGACCAGTTTATGGCTGTGGGGGTAACGGACAACGAGGCATGGATGCAGAATATCAACCCTGCAATGCACACCATCATCGTATTCGGGCTTGGACTGGGATATCACATTGAAAGCCTGATTCAAAAATATCCGGACAAAAAGATAATAGCCGTCGAACCGGATATCAGAATCCTAAATCACGCCATGCAGGTAAAAGACTTTGAAAACATCATAAAGGGTTGTGAGATATGGGTTGACGAATCCGTTGACCTTGTAAGGTCAAGGATTTATGAAATGATAACCCATCCTCTGGCAAGGGGGATTCTGCTGATACCTTTTTACGCAGGAGTTTACCAGGACTATTTCAACGAACTGATCGGGTGGATGAAAAAGTCCATGAACGACTGGGCGGTAATGGTCAATACGAAACGGTGTCTTGTGGACAAGTGGTATGTGAACAGATTTGTAAACGCCAAAAGACCTTCGCTTCATGGAAAGTCTTTGATTGACGCACACAGGGGGTTGCCCGGTATGGTGGTGGGGGCCGGACCGTCTTTGGCGGGACAACTTGAAAAGCTGCGTTCGCTTCAGGGGAAGGTTGTCACGATTGCAGCTTCCACGGCCATGGAGATTCTTCATACCCACGAAATAAGGCCGACATATGCGATAGCCATAGACCAGGACCCCATAACTTCGGGCGGGCTCCACGAGCATCTTGATTCGGATGTGCCCCTGATTTTTGACGGGCAGATAGCGCAGAATTCGCTTGAGTACAAGGGACCCAAGGTTCAAATGAGGCTGAATGTCAACCAGTACATAACGTCCGATTTACCGGTATTTGAATCCGGTCCTTCGGTGGCGAATGTTTCAGTAGACGTCCTTCACAAAATGGGTTGCAACCCCATTATCCTTGTCGGCATGGATTTGTCTTATACTGACAATAAACTCTATTGTGGCGGGACGCAGTTCAATCAGGACATAGTGGGAACACAGTACATAAAAATGACAAACAACAAAGGCGAGGAATGCCTTACGGAACCTTCGTTCATTTCCATGCGCAACTGGCTTGAGGAATATGTCGCAAGGGTTAAACCGGAAATCTACAACTGTACCGAACGCGGACTGATAATTCAGGGATGCCCGAACAGGTCTTTGGATGAATTTGTTTTCGACAGGGAAATCGTTACGCCGGAATTCGAACCCGTGGACATGGCGGGAGTGGAAAAGATAAATTCCGACATGACTGCTGAACTTCTGGAGGCAAAGACGTTCATTGAAACCAACAGGGCGGTAAATCCCGCGTTCCAGAAATTCAGGTCGTGGATACTGGTGGACGAATATGTACAGACGAATATCTACCTTGCGGAAATACGCTGCGAGTCAAGGATTCGTGAAGGAATGGACAAAAGGGAATCGGTCAAAATCTTTCAGGACAGACGTATCGAATTGATTCTTGAGGCTGTAAACAGGCTTCTTGAATTGTTGAAATAGTATTCAGGGGCGGCCTTGCGGCTAAACTCAACCGCCCCTTAACCTTACCTTTACTCAACTGGAGATAAAGGCAGGTAAAAAGATTATATATCAAATCAACTGGAGGTGCAAGCATGGAAGACATACAGGAGGTATTAATTGATATCCGGGAAAGGCTCGTACGGGTGGAAACAAAGATTGACGACGGCCTGAAAGTCCGGCTGGACAAAATCGAAGGCAACCAGTCATGGATATGGCGAACCGTAATAGGCGGGTTTATAGCGGGAGTCATAGCATTTATTTTCAAGTGGGGAGGTAAGTGATGAATGATGTTATAAACCACAAAACAGGTAGTTTCATATGGTATCATTCAACACCCAAAGAAAGGTTAGACAATATACGCAAAGAAGGTTTGAAAATCAACAGTGAACCGTCATGGCAGGGTGAACCGGAACCATGGATATATGTATCGACAATTCCATGGAATGCTGAAAATAATGTAGTTTTGGAAGTGGATTTGTCTTTTCTAAATACATATGAATGTGGTTGGCCTTTTGTTGATAAAGATACGCCATTGGAGGACTTATGGCAACTGAGGGTATTCAAAGATATTCCATTAAAATATATTGAGGTGAGAAGATGATTTACGAATTCGACCCTAAAAAGTATCGTTTCGCTGTGGAAATAGGCGAAAAGGGCAAACTTGAACGCCTTGACAAAATACCCCGTCCGAAGCCCGGCGAAAAGGTAGCCTGCGCAATAAACTGGAGTGTGTTCGACTGGTCTGGAAACGCCAATGACGGCTACGGCGAGGTTGAACAGGACGGGGTACAGCTCAAGCCTGAATCAAAGGCATTCCCCTCCATGAGTTTCAAGTACAACAAACTGACGTTCGGGAATTTACTGGGGGCGCAAATGGGAGTGAGTACGGCAATGACATTGGTACTCAACGGCAAAATCGACATAAGGAACCCCGCCAAAATGTCAACCGGATCCGATCACCGTACGGCTTGCGGACAGAGGAAAAATGGCAACATACTTTTTGTCACAATGGAGAACGTAACCTCGAAAGACCTTGCTGAACAAATGCTTGCACTGGATTGCACAATTGCCTTTCAGGGGGATTCGGGCGGTTCGACAGGATATTACAATGGGGAACTGTACGACCACGGCAGGGCGATTGCAGGGGCTCTGGTGGCATATGAAATAGATGTTGACTATTGGCTTGACTTCTCCCATTCATGGCAGGATAGAATCTATCCGGATCTCGCTTATGCAATCGCATACATGGCATACAAGAAGAATAAAAAGGCTTTATGTACTTCCGGCTTCCGGTCGGCAGAGGAGCAACTTGCCTCGCAGAAATCCGCACTGAAAAAGAAAGGTTACTATCAAACCGAGGATGGCAGGGTATACAACAGCAAGGGTCAGTGTATGGTATCAGCAGTAGGCGAGTCTTCGCACAACTGGGGCATGGCATTTGACAGCAGGGGTACGTGGCTGGAGGATATGAGCAATTCGGAACTAAAGAAATACGGACTGAGAAAGCCAATGTCCTATGAACCCTGGCATGTGGAACTGGACAAAAGAACTACGGTACCAGAAAAGAAAGTTAAATTTTACAAATATATGAAGGAGGCATACCCGATGGATGCAAAGACTTTTCAGATGATCACCGGATTGAAACCGGATGGAGTTGTAGGCAAGGCAACATTGGCTAAAATGCGGGAAGTAAAAGAACTGATAAATAAATATGTGAAAGGGTGATTTTGTGAAATGGGGATATAGTGGCTATACAAAGTCAGAAACCAGAAGGCTTGTAAGTGAAGTAAAGGCAAAAGAGGATATGCAATCGTATATTGATGATGCAGAAAATTGCGATACAAGCAGCATAAAGCTTGATAAATCAGGTTTACATAAACTAAAGACCAAAGAATTTTAATAGAAAGGATAAGGTGAGGTAAATGGCAAAGTTTAGAAAGAAACCGGTAGTGGTTGAAGCTATACAATATACCGGTGAAGGTAATTATCAGGAAATATGCGATTTTGTAGGGGACAAGTTAACCATGGAATACTGCTATACCGATCAAACATTAATCATTCCTACGCTCGAAGGAGAAATGAAGGCAAATAAGGGTGATTACATTATCAAAGGCATTAAGGGTGAATTTTATCCCTGCAAACCTGACATATTTGAAAAGACTTATGAAGCAGTATAAACAAAAATTTAAATCGAAAGGAGAAAATGATATTATGTTAGATAGTTACATAATAATAGGCTTGACGATAGCCGTAGTTGCCATTATAAAGACCTACAAGCCGTTTAAGACGGCAAGAGGGAAATTATATGTACCCCTGTTTGTATTCGCCATAGCGGGGCTGGCAAACGTCCTGAACGCGCTTGTGTTCAGTGGCAATACCGTACTAGCAGCTTTAAACGCAGGGCTGAATTATGGCGCAATAGCGGGTGGCCTGTATGCAATGGGACAGACATACCTTAATAAGGATAAGACGAATTAATACGAGAAAAGCCCTCAGAAATGGGGGCTTATTTTTTTGTCTATTTTAAATTTATCCTTGCATTTCGAGCAAATGTTTGGTATAATATAAGTAATTAAATAGTTAAGTCCTAGCACTTATATCAGTATTAAACTAATATAAAGCCGCTAATCGGTAACACGACTTACCAATCAACGTTGCTAAGACTTTCATAAGTCAATTGTAACACAAACATAAGGTAAATGCAAGGGGTGTGACCGAAAAAAGGTTGACGCCCCTTTTTAGCGTCCGTCGTTGAAGGAATAATACGTTAAAAAACTAGCCCGCTGGCCGTCGGGAGTATCTATAATAACTGGCCTTCCAGATTATCCCGTCCGTGTTGCGAAAGCAAGGAGGTATTCTGCGAGTGGTAATGCACGACCTGGACACGTTTGAGCAGAATGTTTTTATACCTGATACAAAGAAACTTCATTGGCTCCATATTGGCTATAAAACAGGCTTCTTCCAGCAACGGGGGAAGTCTGTCCAAATTGCTTATTTCACCACTTGGCTATTAAATGTTCATTCTCCTTCCTTTTCATCTTTCGTTCAGAAACTCCGGCTCACCGCGTTTGGCTTGATATTTCATGGGACGCATGTGTAGCCTGTCGTAGACTTCATTGTTAATTTCAACCAGTCTGCGGGCATTATGTAAAACTATGTTCACGCGCCCGTTTTCCATTCCAAAACTGTCTATTATATCTATTGCATCATTCAATGTTTCAGGCATATCCAGCCTTTTATCGCCTATCATATTTATCCCTTCCTTTCTATCCAGTATATCAGCCTATTTTCTGAACATATCCAAAATTGTTTTTACAACAGAAACATCAGGACCGTATATGGTTTTCTTGATGTTCTTTGTCTTTATTATTCCATAAGTATCTAGTGTTTCCCATACTGCCTTAAAATTCATTCTGTCATAGTTCGGTACATTGTATGTATCCATTATTACTTCAATATCACTGCACATATAAATTCCCTCCCGGATTGACTACCGTATATTCCTGTATGTTAAATTACTAGCATATCTAAAAGATTCGCCATTGAACGAATCCACCCAAAACACTTAATATCGTTTATTTTGTTTGTTTTTTCAGCCATAACAAGCAATTCGCCTTTATTGTTAAACTTTCTTAAATAAAAGCATCTTCCACATTTTTCGCAATTCATTATCTTATCTGGATATTCTACTGTCCGCTTTATTTCGTCTGGCGTTACATCCATAAACATAAAATCCATTCTCCTTTCATTCCTGTATGTATAGTGGAGCAGGCTACACACAGTCCGAAACTGCCACCTTTATTTCTCCAACCGCATCTCCTCGCGCTACTCCACTACATACTGTTTGGGAAATGTCAGATTCGAACTGACGAGCCTTGCAGCCTTCCGTATCTATCCGGACTGTCGAGGCTTTAGATAGTGTCAACCTTAGTCCCGAACCTTTCGGCTATCTCGGTCAATCTCCCCGTAATTTAGTGGAGTAGCGGTCATTATCTATTGTTTAGTCAGCACCTTTTCAGGGACATGCAATTTTTCCGATAGTTTAATGGCTGTCCTACCTTCCGGCTGTTTACCTGACTTGTCTTCCAACGTAGGCTTTTGCATCAGCCATGACTTATTCGCTTAAGCGCATTTCTACGCCACTACTCCACTACCATTCCATTATACTTTATAAGTGTAAAAGTGTCAATAATAATTATTGCAATTTTTTAAATGATGTGCTAAAATATATAGTAATAGGAGGTGTTACAGTGGCACAATTTACAGTTGAGATTAAAAGTATTAGTGCAATAAATAAACTAAAGTCACTTGGCAGACACAAAGGTGAATATATCGCAAAATTAATTGAAGGCGATATTAGATTTGAACAATTAGAACGAAGAGTTAAGGAATTAGAGGTGAAACAAAACGGGTAAATTTGTTGATTTAACAGGTAAAAAGTTTAGCAAGTTAACGGTAATATATCATGCAGATAGAAAAGATAACGGTCATTCTATGTGGTACTGTAAATGTGATTGTGGGAATTATGCAACCGTCAGAGGATTAGCATTAAGACAAGGCACAACAATGAGTTGCGGATGTATGTCCTCAAGAAATTTTGTAGGAGATAAGGCTAGAACACACGGTATGTCCTCTACTCGCATTTATGCAGTATGGAGTAGTATGATCGCCAGATGCTCAAACCCTAAAAATTCATCTTATAAATATTATGGCGATAGAGGAATAACTGTCTGCGGCGAATGGAAAGATTTTGATACGTTTAAAAAATGGGCTTTATCCAATGGTTATAAAGACAAATTAACAATAGACCGTAAAAATAATAGCAATAACTACGAACCTTCTAATTGTCAGTGGGTAACCGTTAAAGAA
This sequence comes from Candidatus Nanoarchaeia archaeon, assembly GCA_028713895.1. Taxonomy (GTDB): domain Archaea; phylum Nanobdellota; class Nanobdellia; order CSSed11-243R1; family CSSed11-243R1; genus JAQTNH01. The sequence continues at coordinate 12,389 of JAQTNH010000003.1, forward strand.
CAGGCAAACAACAGGAGAGGTAATCACTTAATATTATATAATGGAAAAACTAAAACGATAGAGCAATGGTCTAATGAAACAGGCATCTTATATCCAACATTAAATCACCGCATAAATGTTGCAAAATGGAATATAAGCAAAGCTCTTGAGACTAAAGTAAAATACAAACATGCAAGGCAGGAAATAGAAAAGATAGTAAAGGAGATGGGGAAGGAGGTACAGGATAATGGATTGCTTTAATTGCACACATTGGGTTGTTGCAAGTCCTACATGGGAAGACCCATGCGGAAATGAATTCTGCGAAAAGAATAGACCTGAGTGGAATAATTATTTAGGTTGTGAGTTGAAGGAGGTACAGAATGATACCAAGTAATGAGGAATGTTGTGACAACTGCAAGCATTGCGATGAAGAATACCATTGCAAAAATCAAGAATACTGTAGTCCCGACGGATATTGCGACGATTACGAACCCGCTTTAAAATAAATGTTTACATTTTTGAAAATATGGAATAATATAAATATAAAAAGAAAGAGAGGATTAACCCCTCTTTCTAGTGCGATTAGGCTGCTCCCTGTGGGCGGCCATTCTTTTGAGACAATAAGAATCGAAAATAATGTACGATAATTGATGATAATGAATATTATATGGTGTTATATCGTATTATATAACTGCATATCGATATTGCAAAGTTTCATCAGGGATGTTACAATCCTTATGAAACTTAAACTATCTTGGGGCACGATGCAAATTGCTAGTGTCCCTTAAACTTTTGTGGGGGACAATTATGGTGCGAATAATGATATTCATAGACTATCTTAACTTTCAGTTATCAACAATACGTTATTACTGCGATATTTTAGGTAAACCCAAAACCCCCAATCTTGATTTTATCATATTTCCAAGAAAACTCACGGAGTTGGTTCCCAACAGTAGATTAGTGAAAACATATTTGTTTGCTCCGAAACCTGATGATTTTTTAATGCAGGATAAAAGCCTTAAGGCAACATATGACTGGATAAACGGCAAACTACGGAACTTAAAATATTTTGAAGTAATCGAGGGCGAATATGTATCGAGACATGTAAATATAAAAATCCCAAAAGACATAAATAATCCAAATACATATTACAAAATAGAAAAAGGGACCGATGTAAACATGTCAACGTGGATGTTGACAAAAGCTTTTCATAACGCCTATGATTTAGCCATAATGGTCAGCGGCGACAGCGATTATCTGCCTGTGATTAAACAAATAAATAATCTCGGCAAGAACATAATTGCTGTAGGGGTAGAAGGACAAAACATAAATAAATTAAGACAGTATGTTGATGATAATGTACTTTTGGATGATGTCTTTTTTAAAACCTGTTTATATAAAAGTGTAAAATAGTCCTCACAAGGGGCTATTTTTTTTGCCCCCGTCTGTCGAATCGTGTAATATGTCCATACCAGTCCACGCCTCAAAACGCGTATCGATAATATAGGTATATTGTAGGTTTCCGGAACCATATGTAGTCTTATAGACTTATTGCATTCCTATGGACAAAGGTATATTATGGTGGGACAGGTATCCTATCGGAAGATAAATTGTTAAATAGTGGCAATATATGGTGATGGAGGATGAATTGTATGAGTAAAAAGGGAAACATAGCTTGGGACAAATATTCTATTAAGTTTAATTTACTTTCTGATAAAATGCAGGAGCATAAAATTCCTATGTATTTATTAATCGATACGCTAGTAGCATATGAAAATCTTCCCACAAAGTACAAAGGACTAAAAGAAAATTACGACACTGATTTACGACATGTTGTATAATATTTTTATACATACTGAATTTACGAAACAAAATAAAATAATTGTTTTTGATTTTTGAAAATGATACAATGAATTTCAAAGGTGTTGGGAAAACGGGGTTTCGTAAATTCAGTACTATTTCTTAAACGCTGGATTTAGGTTCCAGTGGT
>JAQTNH010000004.1 GCA_028713895.1 Candidatus Nanoarchaeia archaeon
ACTTTCCTTGCAAGAAGTAATGACAATACTTATCACTCGCTCATCAACTCTTCCTCCATGCTCACATCACAACCCCCAATAGGAAATTTTACATCTTCAGCAGAAGCAGCCAAAACAAAATAGTGAATCACAAGCCAACTGCAAAACAAGCCAGCTAACACACCACCCATAGCAAAAACTAAACTAAACATGACAAGCCTCCAAAGGATCTTGTTGCTGTTTCTGCTTGTACCCCCAAATTTCAGATTCAACACGCCTCCGATTCATAACAGCCTCAAGATACCGAATGAAATCAAACAATGTGGATTCAGCAAACGGTTCATTGCCCTTGTACTTGTAGAGCCAAAGCTTACTAAGCGCCGCATCTAAGCCTTCAGTTAATTGTTTATCGGCTCCAAACTGTGTGACGAACTGGCAGAGAACCTTAAAGGTCGGCACTCGGTTTGTCGATCGAGTGTTTTCAATGTTTTTGAGCATTTTGTCTTCTGTAGATTTCCACTTGTCACGCTCAGAATACTTAGCATCTAAATCAAAGAGTTCTTGGAAGTTATCACCTTCAAATTCAGCGACATCCTTTTCCATCAAAGTTCTTATTCTCTCACTAAGGCTAACACCTAAGTGTTGTGCCACTCGTTGCTCTGCCTTTTTTAGAGATTGCGGAACATAAGCGGTCATTGCAGGGATTTTTTCATCTGCTTCTTTAGTGACTTTTCGATGGTTAACCATTATTATCAATAGAAAAATGCACAAACATATTATATTCATGCCAAATTATGACACCTGTCATAAACAGCAACACAAATTTACTAACGCCAAAAAAATAGAAAACGCGCTTGCGCGACTATTTCACGAACCCCTCCCCTCGGCTCAGAACATGGACTTTTATATGTGATTAGATTAAGCTAAACACACAACCGATAACGAAGTATATTGCACCATTTTTTAAAAAAACGAAAAAAAAATCCCCATATAGCACACAAAGTATGGACTTTTCCCATACCTAAAAATAGTTTCCGAAAAACTTTAAATCAGCATATCCAATAATCTTTTTTCTAATAGGTGCTAGACCATTTGAACAAGAAGCAAAAAAGAAAGACCCTTTTCATTGTTACCCCACTGATTGTTATTCTGGCAATATCAGGTTTTGTTGTCTATTATTTAACTTCTTCTAACTCTCAATTACCAGTAACGCCGGCAAAATACAAGATAAACTTATACCAGATTTGGCAAGCAGGCGAAATAAATGTATTGAAAATAGAAATTTACGAGTTTAATTCTACCTTTGGCTTATCAAATACAGTCAATATTGCCAGTCATGCTCGTTTATTAGAAACTCTCAATACCTCCTATGATGAAAATTATCTAAAGTCAAAACTTGACTATAGCCAATATGATGGAATTTACATCAAAAGGTATTGGGAAAATGGTGGTGTTGATTTAAGCACTTATTGGCTTCAAAATCTTTATCCTAGCTTTGATTCAAATGGTAACATTGTTGATTTCTTAACTGTTGATTCTGCCGAATTTTATAGAATTAATCATATAGTAGGATAACCCCGAAAACTTAAACCATACACATTGTTACAGGGTAATAACTTCCCCAGACCTCTTCCACAGAAGAGTAAGGAATAAACTCGTTAGTCATAGACTCCACAATGTAAACGTCTAAGTTAACGTCAACCATAAAGTTGAAAGCATGTGTTTGGCTTCGAGCAAACCCAAACACAAAAGAAGCATTCATGCGACTCCAGTAACCGAGCAGTTGATAAGCAAAATTGTCACAGTCATGCTCCTTAGTGAAAGGTAGCTTCTTATCCCCTAAAGTATAGTTTCTTGCTTGCTCAACAGAAGTCAAAGAAAGACTATCATCGTTAACCCAAATATCAGCAATAGGAAAAGCGTCATGTAACAGAAACATCAAACTCATAGCATCTGTTGTTCCTAAAATTTCTGGGTAAACATAAACATCAGGCATAGACGCCATAACTTGCGGTGTCTGTTGCGGAGTCAAAGGCGTAAATGTACGTGAAAAATCTGGAACACGCCTTGTTGTTGGACTCACGTTTTTGGGCAGATCAGAGTTAGTTAATGGAAAGAAACTTACTGAAACGGTCAAAGCAAGCAAAAACACAAAAACGAGTCTTTTAACAAACATCTTTTTCACCCCTCAAAAGTTAAGCAGTGCTCATACTTACGATATGTTTCGCGCCAGCTATCATCACTCTTATTCGTGTAAGTCTTCCGCAAATCTTGATTCAAATTATGCCCCATCCAATACTCAACAAATGATTCGGGGCAATCAGCATCAGTAAGCAACGTCCTAAAACCAGTCCTCAAAGAACTAGGAACACAAGGATTCCTAAAACCTTCCTTAAAATCAGCGCCGAGAAACTTTTTGGCTTGCCGCGCAAAGTAACCCTCAAGAGCATTATTTCCAACAGGAAACAGCAAGCGATCATCAGCCAAAGAACCCAAAGACGCAACATGCTCCTTCAAAAACCTAATCCCTAAAGAACCAATACAAGTCCGAAACACAACCTCAAAACGCTGCGTCTTATGCCTAACCAACTTCAAACAAAGAGGCTCAACACCAGCCTCAAGCTGCTCCCTCACCTTGCCATAAGGCATCTTGAGCAAATCCCAATTACTCAAGCCACTCTGAACAAAACAGACGCCAAGACATTGATACAGCAAGTTATCCATGCCCTTAATGAACTGACCAACCTTCTCGATACTCCAAGGATACTTCTCATTAGTCACAACACCAGGAGGCAATTCAGCATATTCAGTACTAATGGATATACCCCAAAACTTGCCTAATGATTGCGGTACTCCAGCATAGTCACGCACAGTTTTAGGCGTCAAAGGCTTTGGCTCTTTAAGGGTTAACAAGAAAGCAGTGAAGCCCTTAATCAAGTCGCGGTCAACAAACCTTTGATCTAACAAATCCAGTTTGCGGTCATTAGAAACAGCCTTCAAGAAAACATCCGAGTCCATTATCTCAGGATACAGTTCTTGAGTTTGTAGATAGGTTTGAAATTTAGTTAAGCCTGGCAAGTAGGTTGAACGTGTCGATTCGGTTAGTGCGTTTAGCCATTTAGTTGTTGCGAGTCCAAAGGTTGACATTAAGACACATGCCTAACATTTTTAGGTATAATAACCTCGACTTCCCGTTGAGTTGGTTCAGGCTTACTTTCCAATGCCTTAAACTGGTCTAAATGATCTTTCATTTCATCAAAGAAGCGCCTGCCATTTTTGCCAATCATGTCGGGCAAGAATGCTGCTACTCTGCTACTTTGCATGGCATAACTGTTTTCAAGGTTTGCTTTGATATACCAGAACATAGCTCGCATAGAAACTGCTACGTTGATTTTTTCGATACGTCTTTCAGGTAACTTGGCGTTTCTGTTGCCTTTATCCCAAATTGTAGGCATAACAACTTTAGCGCCAACTTTCGCAGGGATACTATCAATGACTTCTTCGATAATAAATTGTACATAGATATCGTTTTGTTCTGGTCGCCAATGCCAATAAATATCGTAGGTTCCGTAAGCGCGAAGTTTCTCGTCAATCTCTGCTTTTGTTCTCTCAGGGTTTATGGTTGTATGCACATATTTTACTCTAGGGTCGTCAGTGTAAATTTTCAATTAGTCTCTACCTCTCTCACCTTTGTTTTTTGCAAGTCTTACTGTTATTCTAATTTTATCACCTTCAGAAAGCCCATGCCCTTTGTTTACCCAAATAGGCAAAGAACCTTGAGGCGAAAAAGAATGAAAGCTTAATTTTCTTTCAGTAAAAAGTGCGCGTATTCTTACTAAACACTTAAACTTCATTTCAGGGAAAATTTCTTTGCAAAAACAAACAAGTATCATATCTTTTCCAGTAGCTTTAGACCAATCAATATTTTTTGGTAACATATAATTATCTGTGCGTTCGCTAGGTATTATTTGAGAAACAAACCCTTCAATTTCAGCTATAACCATTTAACCACATCTAAAAGAAAAAAGATGTGATTAGGCTAAACTAATCAATTACTTTGATGTAGCCTTTATGCCATCTAACTTGCTTTTTAGAATCAACATCATTCTGCACTAAACTAACCATTGGAATACCATCAGCATCAAGTTTCACTTTGCCTTTTCTAATAAAAGTCATACTCCAAGGGTTAGATTGCACATACTCAACCAAATCGCCTTCTTTAATGCCAACTTCCATCATAGCAACCTGCCCTTGCTTGGCTTGCTCATTAACAGCAACTTGCCTAAGACTATTCAGTTTCGGATAAAGCTCACGATATTCTTCTGAAGAAGTATAAACGTCTTTGCTACCATAAACAATAATACGTTCCTGAATAAAATCTTGAGCCTCATCATAATTCTTAAAATCAGGAATTTCAACACTTGCAATTTCTGGTTTAACTCTTGTTTCGCTAGGAAGCATTCTACTTTGCTGTTCAAACTCTTCCCAAGAAATCTCACGATTCATAAGCTTCTGCTCAAGAAGTTTCCTTGGGTTAACAGCGCCTTTGTTTGTACTGTGACCGTGAGAATTACGGTTAAACCCATAATTACTGTTCTTAGAGCGAACACGATAACTCATTACAATCAAAAGAAAAAGGGAGAAAATAATGGTTAAAACAGCTTCTTAATGTTGCTCCGTTGCGTATAAAGCATAACAGCGCCAGCAGCAAAAACAAAATGCATCAACACGTACATCCAAGCCACAGCACTAGCAAGAAAAGGCGTCACAGCAAACAAGCCAAACACAATCGGAATCAAAACAGCGCCGACAAAAGCAAGCAAGTAAAGCAAATTCCGCTTCACCTTAGACAACTTACTGATTAAAAAGACAAAACCAGTTGCAAACAACGCAAACAAACCAAGAATCATCACGGAATACTGCAGGCTAAACATTGGAAAGACAGCGAAGGAATTGAACAGTAAAGGCGTTACTAAAAGAATGATTGAAAGCACTAGCATAACTAAGGCTTTAATATTCAATTTTTTTCACTAAAAGAAAAAACGGCAAAAACGTTATCTGCCTACTTCAATCCAAACTGTAGAGCCATAATCAGAAGCTTTAGCGCCACCCTCACTAAACAAAACATCAAGCTCATAATTCCCGTTGCTGATACTTGAGAAATCCAGCAAGATGTCACCATATCCTAAACTGTTAACAACCATGTTCGTTAAAGGAATACTCATCGAGTGTGCGGGGTCATTAAGGAAAACTTGAACGTTGCCCGACATGTGACTGTAAACTTGCAGAGTCAAAATTGGAGCAAAAGACTTGCTGACAAAAGTTTTTGACGGGTCAAGAGTTATTCCCTGAACCGTTAACCTCGGCTTATTACTTGTTACCGAGTTGTAAGTAGCCCAAAAATCATAGTAGCCAGCCACATCCAACGTTTGAGAATTATAGTATTGCCCATCCTCATCAAGCAAAGCGCCAAAACTCTGCTCCAAACCATTACCCATCAACTTTGCATGAATCGTAATAGGAACCAAATAGCCGTTGCCAGTCACACTGCCATAAACGTAACTGCCCACAGCCACAGGGTTAGGCTCAATAACTACATACAAGCTTGTCGGAGCCAAACCAGAACTTGAAGGGGCAGAAGGCGAAGAAGGAGGACTCGTCTGAAAATAATTGTACGTGTCACCACTCGAACCAGCGGGACTCTCATTTAACTGTTGGTTTGCAGACGGAATAACCAACGGGTTAACTGAAACATAATAAACTAAGCCAACAGCAAGAACAGCAATAACGCAAACAGCAATTAACGTTTGGTATTTATGAAGCGATTTACCAATTTTAAAACTCTTTTTTGGCAAAGCAAATCACAATAGAAAAAAGAAAACTTTAGCGTTTTCTGCTTCTCAAAGTCAACACTAAAGAAGCAACACCAACAAACAAGCTTGTGCCAGTTAACAGTATGCCAAGACTCTCAAAATTCAAGCTGAAAACAACAGGAAAACCGTTAACATCATTCATAGGCAAAGCAACCTGCGGTTGAGAAGCCAGCCAATTAGCAGGCGAAGGCATCATAGCCAAAAACGTCAAGTTGTCAACTCCCCAACCCCACAACGCTGCAACGGGCAAAATCAACAGGGAAAGGTAACCAAGCGGATGCTTAAAAATGCCAAGAACCTTAAGAATCCACAATACTCCAACGCCAGCCAAGAAGTAAATCATGGCGCTGACAAGGCCTGCAACGTACAAGCCTATGCCTCCGATTAGGAAAAACACGCTGATAATGAGCAAGGCTGGAAAAACACCGATTAAAGTGAAGCCTGCAATTCCTAAATCGCTAAGTGACCAACCCAACAGTTTTCACCTAAAAGAAAAAAGGTTTATCGTTTAGCCAAAATCACATTAAGGGTTGTTATCAACCATTAGACATACCCCAATGCCAAAAAAAATAATATCAAGAATAGCAATTAAACCAGCATAAGGAATGGGAATAAATAAATTCGCTTGCGGTAATAAAAAAAACTCAGTTAATGCACTAAAAACAGAAATAACAACTAACCAAAAACCACTTTTAAATTTAGTTACTTTTTTCATTGAACCCCCAAAAGAAAAAATTGAAAACCAAAATTAATGTTTTGCTAAAATCAACCCGACAAAGAAGCATCCAAGCGACCACACAACAGCAATCAAGCCACCAACCATCCAAGCAATATTACTCTCAAGAAGCCCCCCAATGATGGGAATTTCAACAGGGCTCAAACCAATAATGGCACTGGCAATTTGATTAGCAAACAACACACCCAAAGGATTAAACAAGAAACTGCCGACAACACCTAAATCCAAGTGAAAAAAGAAGTTAAACACTACGCAGACAACAGCATAAAGGATTGCAATTAAGCCAAAGATTCTAAGCGCATTCATGTTTTTCGACCAAACCAAATCAGCACAAAGCCTAAAACAGCAAACAAGCAACCAAACAAGAGAGTGAGAACATTTTCAACGGAAAACTCGAAGTTTTGAGGCAAGAAAGCTGGTGCAGTCGGGCTAACATTTGGGGTTTGAGTTGGCACAGTTGAAGGAGGCGTAGGAGTTGCCGTTGCGGTTGGGGTAGAAGTAGGAGTAGAAGACGGGGTAGGGGCAAACACGACAACCCAATCGCCAGTAACAGTTTCGCTGAAAGGCATAGTGTAAATAATACCTTGGCATTCAGCCACACATAGAACCGTATAATCGCCTCCGAAAGAGGGAAAAGTATAGTTAAACTTGTTAAACACGCTAAAATCAGTTACATACTCCGTTTTCATGGTCACACCGTTAACTTTCCAAGTCAAAAACACGCTACTGATAGCAATGCTAGGGTCAAGCGGTGTTGCTCGCGCAGCGAAATAAGTAGGAGTACCATCAAAAGCATACATGTTCTGGTGCAAAGTCAAAGAAAAGTATTGACCGTTAAAAACCTTGTTTTCTAACGGAGAACCAAAAGAGAAAAACACGCTGCCGACAAGAACGAAGCCTACGAGTACGCAAACAAAGCCCACAGCAATAAACGCAGAGTTTCTCTTCAAACTTATCTTCTCCTACGTTTCTTGAAGTAAACCACAAGCACAATAATAGCAACTATAAGCGCAACTACTCCAATAATCAAGGCAATAACTAACCAGTTAAAGCCTTCAGGGCTTGGATAGTCTGTGTCTTTACGTTCAACCTCAAAAGTAAACTCGTAAGCAGTAGCAGAAGGCAAATTATACGTTGCAGAAGCAGTCTTGTAAACTGTAGTATCATCACTCTGCACGTAAACTTGACCAGTAAAAGCGCCACCTTGAGGCGTTGTCAACGTTAAAGAAACAAGCCCGTTTGAATCGGTGAAAACAGAAGGCGCTTGATTACCATACTGAACAGTCAAAGACAAACCTTTAATCAAGTTGCTAGTGCCTTTTTCAACCACAAAAAGCTTGAAAGTTGTTACGCCAGTCGTCAAAGTCGGCTTTAACGTTCCATAAACAGTTGTGCGACTTGTTTCCGTATTAGTGTAAGTGTCATAGGCAATAATCGTAATCGGAATATCGCTTGTTTCTGATTCTACCCCTAGGTTTGTAGCGTCAAAAAACACTGTTTGCGGTACATTAGGCTCCAAATTATTCACAGTCATACTCAACGGAGTAACAGACAACTTGCTATTGCCCGATTGAATAGTTAACCGAGAAGAAGCAGTAGTTGAACCAACATTAGTCACTTGAACAGCAATACGGTTACTGCCAAACAAATTACAGTATTTCGTGCCAGTAGAAACCCAACTTGCAGAAACTTGAGCATTAGCAATCTGGGGTTGCTCAACCCAAGTATCCGCTAACTCAGTTGGAACACGAATACTAACAAGCGGAGAACCAAAAGCACCCCAAGGAACAGTAAGCTTCAAAGCTGTTTGACCATTCGTGTCAGTTACAAAACTTACTTCTTGCCACAAAGCGCCTGAACTACCAGTTGCCCTAGAATTAAAAAGTGACGATGCCAAATTGCTTATTCCTTTAGCTTGCTCAATAAACTCGGTTAAAGAGTAAAAGCTTCTTTCGTCAACTGGCAAAGAACTCTTATCAGAAGAACCTATCACCGACTTAACAGGTTTAGCTTGCCCTCCAAAATCGTTACCCGACCATCCACCATAAACAGATGGTGCATAAACGTTAGTTTGGCTCACTCCTATTGTGACAACAGGATTAATCGCTCGGTTGTTTGAATCACGAGCAGTACCAAACCAGTAATCAGCATATTTTGATGCACTTGAACCAGCAACAGAGCCAGGTTGCGCTCCATTAACTATGTTTTGGATTTGAACCCAATCATAAACGTTAGAGTACCCTTTCAAAATAGTTATTTGGCTTGGAGTATTAGGAGCTAAATATTGCCCTCCAAGAATGCCTAAATTTTCAATCCGAACAGCACCTTCAGATGTACTTACTGTTTGAACTTGACTTTGACCCTGCATGTTCAAAGTTGCTTGCCCAACCTGAACACCATCCTTATAAATTGTGACTATGAAAGGCGTATAAACACGCCAAGAAGATTCAGCCCAATCGTAATAACGCAAGTAAGAAGCATCAACCGTTGAACCAGCACCAACAGCACTAGGAGCATACATTACTTGTTTTTCTTGAACGCTACGAATCAAATAAGGCGTCTGCGGGTCAATCTTAATTTCAACTTTAGCGCCAGTTTCCAGCGCTTTCATTGCACCTTGATAAGTCACGGAGCCAGTTTGACCTTTAGGCAAAACAACCCCAGCCAAATAATCATTAGCATTAATGTAAGCCAAAATATTCCAGAAAGACCCCTTATACTCGTCACCTACTATTGAGCCTTGCGGGTCAACATTGATCTGGCTGATGCTAACTGTTGTTTCTTTGCCAAGATTAGCGATTCTCCCGAAAAAGTCAGGGTCAACAACGTATGACACGCTAAGAAGTAAAACTACAAGAATAACGCCTAAACCAAGCAGTTTCTTATGCTTCAAAGTTGCAACCTTCTAAAAGAAAAAACGATTTTTCAACTTAAACTGCGAAGCACAAGCAGACAACCCCATCAAGAAACCACTAACCCACAAGGGAATAATGAACAGGAAAAAGTAAAAGTTCCAAGCATTAACATGAATCTCAGCAAAGAACAAGTTAACCAAAATCGGCGCTGGCTCAGTCCCGTTAGTCCAGTAAAAACAGCCCAGCATCATGTCAAACGTGTTAAACCCCAAGGAAGTGAAAAGAACAGCTAAACTAACAGACAAAAGAAGCAGCCTAACACGCTTTTTGGATGGATGAAGAGAAACCAAAGGCAAAAAAACACCAAAGAAAACGCCACCGAGCGCCAAAGGAATAAACGCAAAGAAAATGTACGCTAAGAAGCCTGGAATAACAGTGTAGTTGTTCATGTGCCAATCGTCATGTGCGCGGTCACTAAGCCAAGGGTCACCGACAAACATTGCAGTGTTAAAACTCACAATCAACAGTAAAACGCCAATTATTCCCAGCAAAGCAAGGCAGATTTTTAGTTTATCCAAGTTTTCTCAAAAGAAAAATTAGAAAGAGAAGCATCTTTCTTCATTTTTCGGTTTAGGCTTAGAAGCGCAAATACCCTTGTGTGCTTCATCATCAATTATGCCACCGAAATAGAGTTTTGCGTAACCATTAGGCAGAGGTTCCTTTAGTTTCTCGCAAAATTCGTTGTTATTATCTCTGCAAGAGTCACATTTAAACTGCAAAGCAATTAACTCAAAGGAAAAATGGATTTTTCAATCGAAGAAACATGCCAATCTACGGAGTTTACGCAAAAATCATCAGACATGGCAAACGAAAAAACAAAATAAGAAACGTAAGCGTTTTAACCTTCCGAAACATGCCTATCGACTATTGGGACTTAAGGCAAACCCTTCTTGACGCAGCAAAAAGAATCCACTACGACCACCAGCAAACCGTCACTGAAATAGAAATCCACAAGCACCTAAAAGGCAAATACCTAATGAAAAACAAGGATTACCGACCAAAAAAACTGCATTACAGACGCCAACTCGAAATGAAAGCAAGATTAACCTATTCGGTGCTAACAAACCAATTATTAGTTGAACGTGTGACCTTTGGAACCCCAGACTTCTACTACAAATTTAAAGCAGACTACGACCAGTTTGAACGAAAAAAACCTTGGGAACTCCCAAAAATTCACCCACCACACTTCGAAGCAGCCATGCTAAACCAAAACATGCTATCCACTAATAACTTGATGGTGAAAACCTCAAACTACGGAACCATGCCACCTAAAGATAGCTATGGCAGCCACCAAGAAAGAACCCATAAAACCACTGCGTACCCTCTTAAACCACAAAATACGCATTACGGCAGAAGCCCAGATGACCTAACAATAACAACAGACGAACTAGAAAGAGAAAACATTTTCTAAAAGTTATAATTCAACGCCGATAGCTAAA
>JAQTNH010000005.1 GCA_028713895.1 Candidatus Nanoarchaeia archaeon
GGCCACGTTTTAGACAAATTGCGAGATTTGCCTAACGATTGTGTGGATGTCGTTGTGACGAGTACGCCGTATTATGGTTTGCGGGATTATGGGCCTGATTGCGTGTCTGTTTGGGATGGAAAAGCAGGTTGTGAGCATGAATGGGTGACAAGAGAATACTTGATGCATAATGGCCGTGGTGATTGCCAAAAATCTGCTAAATTCTCTAGTCAACGTGACGAGGGAGTAAATTATCCTGATGAACCAAAAGCAGATAAAACTTGTTTTAAATGTGGTGCTTGGAAAGGGCAATTAGGATTAGAGCCTCATCCAACACTGTTTATTGAGCATTTAACCCAGGTATTCAGTGAAGTTAAGCGTGTCATTAAACCGAGTGGTAGTTTATGGTTGAATCTCGGAGATACTTATTTTGGTGGTCAAGGTCAAGCTGGAAGGCCTGAAAATTGGGGTGATTTAGAAGTTCCAAAGTTAGGTGCTCATGCACCTGCTGAGTTTATTCGGCAACGTAACAAACTACGTTCAAATTGGTTGCAGCCTAAACAGAAAATGCTTATGCCAGCTAGAGTAGCGATTGCATTACAAGATCAAGGATGGATATTACGCAACGAAATAGTTTGGCATAAAGTTAACCACATGCCTGAATCATGTAGAGATCGATTAACGCGAAGTTGGGAAAGTCTATACTTCTTTGTGAAGAATGATCGATACTATTTTGATTTAAATGCAATCCGTAAACCGTTAGATAAGCAGACATTGGCTAGAGTACAGAGAAATTATATAACTTCACCTAAGACGGTTGATAATAATTTTGGTGCTGATAATCATAGGCGATGGGCTGAAAAAGTAAAGTATGATTTAGCCGTTGGCCGCTCTGGTAATGTTGCCTATACTGATCCGTTGCATACTAAGCCGAATAATCCGTTAGGTGCTAATCCTGGTGACGTTTGGACTTTAACAACAGAAGGCTTAAAGGATGAGCATTTCGCGGCTTTTCCTCAGAAGCTTGTTAAACGGATTCTTGAGTGTTCAGCTCCTAAAGACGGTTTGGTTCTTGACCCCTTCGCTGGCGCTGGCACAAGCCTGTTGGTTGCTCATAAGATGGGCTTCGACTGGCTTGGAATTGAACTTGTGCCAAAATACTGCAAGATTATTGAGAAGCGGATTGAACGCCACGGTAAAGTGCGCCTTGACAAATTCATGGTCTCTACTTCGTCAGAGAAAAAGAGCATTAGTGAGGTAAAAACATGAAACAAACAACTCTTGATGAGCAAGACAGAATTGGCGTTTGCCGTTTCTTAGTGGATGGTACGCATTTGATTTGTGGAACTAAACTAGTTCATTTAGTTAAGGGTAATATTGATTATTGGTTTTGCCCCAAATGTAATCCTACTCATTACGAGAGGAGTAAGCAATTCATTTTGTCGGAAAAGTAGCGCGTTATTTACACAAAACTTAAATACTTTATTTGTTATTTAGTTAAATGGGTAGCGAGTTGAGCGTTACTTCGGACTTGAAAGACACGCTCAGCATTTTACTCCCACAAACTTAAGGTGAAAAAATGAAATTCAATACCTCAGCGGAAGCTGAAAATAAAACAGAAAACTTCGCTGGCGGCGAAGCCTACAAAGAAACCCCAGAACTTGAATTAGCAACAATGGTCTTAACCTCATTTCTCAAAGACAAATTTTATACCTCTGGAAATGAGCAATTAGAAAACCTCAAAACTTTACTAACTAAAGTATCCCCTGAATTTGCAGCTAAAACAGCAATCTATGCTAGACAAGAATTTGGTATGAGAAGCATAAGTCATGTTATCGCTGGGGAACTAGCCAAATCTGTTAAGGGGCAAGCATGGAGCAAACGCTTCTATGAAGCAGTAATCCACAGACCAGACGACATAACAGAAATAATCGCTTATTACTTAACACAATACAAAAAGCCTTTACCTAATTCATTGAAGAAAGGATTAGCTAAAGCCTTCGACAAATTCGATGGATACCAACTTGCAAAGTATAGATCAGCAACTAAGAAAATCAAGCTCATTGATGCTGTAAATATGGTTCATCCTAAACCAACAGGGAAAAACAGTGAAGCCCTAAAACAACTTACTGAAAACAAACTAGTAAGCATAGACACTTGGGAAACTGAATTAACAAAAGCAGGGCAAAAAGCAGAAACAGACGAACAGAAAGAAGAGTTCAAAAAAGAAGCATGGGTAAAACTAATCAATGAAAAGAAAATCGGTTACTTTGCCCTACTCCGCAACTTAAGAAACATCATTGAACAAGCACCAGAAATGACCCCGAAAACCGCTGAAATGTTAGTCGATGAAAACCTAATTAGAAAATCCTTAGTGCTGCCCTTCCGCTTCCAAACAGCCTTAAAGACACTTGAAAAACACAGCGAACTTCCTAGATCAATACTAATAGCAATTAATCAAGCGGCAGAAATCGCATTAAAAAACGTTCCAAAACTCCTAGGCAAAACCTTAATCGCTTTAGATTGCTCAGGAAGCATGGGTGGTCAACCTATAGAAATTGGTAGCTTATTCGCCTCTGTTCTCTATAAAACAAATGACGCTGACTTAATTCTATTCAGTAATGATGGTCTATTTTACAATCCAAATCCCTTAGATACAGCCTTATCTATTGCAAAACAAATTCAAGCCAAAGCACAAATGGGGGGAACAAACTTCCATAGCATCTTCCAAACAGCAAACAAACCATACAACCGCATAATCATCCTCTCAGACATGCAAGCATGGATAGGCTACGATACGCCAAAAGTAGCATTCACAGAATACAAAAACAGAACCAAATCAAACCCCTCAATCTATAGCTTCGACTTAGCTGGGCATGGCACAATTCAATTCCCCGAAAGAAATATCTACGCTTTAGCTGGATTCAGCGAAAAAATCTTTGATGTCATGGCAAACTTGGAACAAGACCGAGAAGCTCTAATCAACAAAATAAAATCCGTTGTGATCTAATTGGATTCAGCGAAAACTAAAGTCAGCCAATATGGGGATAGCAAAGTTATACGCATCCCTCAACTCCTTTTTTCCGATTCAGCCTTCCCATTTAAAATAGATGAAGAAATTATAATACAAATCAGTGAAGGCAAGCTTATAATTGAAGCTTTCAAGAAATAACTTGCTGTTCAATTCGGAGAAAAAATAGTCCATGACCAACAAAATAAACGCTGTAACAATGCCGCCACTAAGAGAAACCGACGCTTTAGGCATAACTCTCAATGTAGGCGATAATATTCATAAGCGATTTATCCGTAAGCGTAGTGAATATTGGGTTGTGTGGACACCTCAAACGAAGTCTGGGCGTTATGTCTGGTTGGAACATTTCACTTCTGAAGAACTTATGTTAGCTTTAAAAACGGAGAAAATAGAGAAATGACAGTTTGTATTCGATGCGGAACCTGTTGCTTATCCTGTCCTTGTGGAGATAAAGCAAAGTTTGACGAAAACGGAATATGCGCTTATCTCTCATTCGATGGCAAAACAGCGTCTTGCAGTTTAATAGTCAAGGGCGAACTTGATAAAGCTAAAGAGTTTAAAGAAGGCTGTGGCTTTTCTCGCTTGGACCCCACTCTTAAAGAATGGTATCTCGAAAGGGCAGAGAAAGCTAGGTTATTCTTAACACAACAAAGGAAGAGTGAAAAGTGAGTGGTAACGATTAAGGGTAAAGCAGCTAGGGCGTTTGTGAGAAAGCTTGGTGAGCCGCTTTCTGAGAGGCAACGGGCAATTTGGGTTGAGGCTGACAGGGTTTATGAGGCAATACAAAGGAAGGACACAAAACCATGAAAATGGCTTTACCAACCCGAAAAGATGCAGCATATATTAAGAGGAAATTAAGGCTATTTTACAAAACAAATACTACAAATCCTAATTACCCTGTTGAAATAAAAGAATTTAACCGAGCAATACTGCGGTTGATTAGCTTCTATCAGTTACCAATCCCCAAAATAGTTTGGTGTGAACGAATAGGTTTTATGGGTGAAACAAATAGAACTTTAGGTCAATGCACCGCTGATGGTAAAATTAATCTATTAACCCCTAACAAACATCAATACGGCGGATTTGAGGGTTGGCTTAACACTGTTTACCATGAGGTAGGACATTATGTTCTCTGGGCTGATTGTGAAAGGAAAGCTAGAGAATTTGCAAAAAGAATGTGTGATAGGTGATTTTGTTGAAAAGAGAAATTATGTCCTTTAAAGAAATTCGAGCGAAAATCGTTAAGGTTGAGCAATTTATCCCTAATGACACTGGTTCTCAAAGAATTAGTGAGTTAAGAAAGAGGATATTGGATTTAGGAACTTTGCTTGCAGAAACAAAATATACTATCGATGGTTGGAAGGAAGAACTATCTAATGTTAGAGGTTGTTCTGAATCTGAGGTTGCTAAAATAAAAGCAGAATTATTAGCTGAGATATTTGAGTGACTTCATTTGTGATAAAGTTAAGGGCATGTTTAAAGCATAACATAAAGGCTTAAATAATAAACGCACCACTTTACACCATAAAGGTGAATGATAACGGCAAAAACCAAAAAATACCCATACAGAACATCAATAAGCCTCTCACAAGAAGCAGGCGCGTACCTTGAGCAAATCGTGAAAGAGGGGCATTTTCAAAGTATCGGTCATGCGCTTCGCGTGGCTGTGAATGGGTTGTGGCATGATTTCCCAACGGCTGAAGAGGTCGAGCGGGAACGGGATGAACAAGCTAAACGTAAGTTGGGGATAGAGGAGGCTTAGAACATGACAGAAATAATTTATTATCAAGCACAACTCAGCAAGACAGAAAAAGATGCCTTGGGATTCAAGAAACTTATACATGTTCCTAAAAAAGTTTCAGAACTTGAAATCCATAAAGCTGGCGAAGACGGGCAATACTTGTGGATGAAGTTTACTTTTGAAGACGGTGAAACAGAAGAAACAGGCTACTATAAGGAGACGACTTGAATGAGTTTGCCTTCTTTCCAACCAGCAGAAGCCACATGGAAATTCCATGTTACGGTAGCGCACTTAACTGACTCAACTAATCATACTGCTTGCGGACGCATCTTAGACCATTCTGACCCGCCGACTAAAGAGTGGGATGGAAAATCTCATCGGTGTGTGACCTGCAAGAAGTACGAGCAGAAACAGAAAGGGAGTGAAAATTAATGCCGTTGATAGGATTCACTGTTTTCAAAGATAAAATTCTTGATGGTTCCAAGACTCAAACAATCCGCAAACTTCGCAAACACCCAATTAAAGAAGGCGACAAACTCTATCTTTATTGGCACACAAGACAAAAAGACTGTGAGAAATTAGGCGAAGCAATTTGCACAGAAACTTACCAGATTAACATGAGTATAGACCATGAAGGTGAACTTTGCATCATTCACTTGCCTGAAAGCATGGGTAATTCTTGGAAACTTAATTTTGGTTCTATGCAAGCACTAGCTCAGTTAGATGGCTTCAATAATGCTTACGAAATGCGTGATTGGTTTAAGAAAACCCACAGTAATCTTGACGGAGAGACTTTCCAAGTTATTCGTTGGGGTAAGTTGAGAGGGAGTGGAAGTAAATGAGCAAACTTGAATGGGATATAATTAACGATGACCCAAACATAATTCAGTTATCTTTTGCAGATAGTTCTTCCAATTACACACCTTGTTTTTCCCAAGAAGAATTTAACAATCTTAGAAAAGCCGTCAATGACTTAATTAACCATTATGGGGAAATCGAGTTTTGCCCAAAACACTCAATGGTTGATCCTTGTGATGCTGGCGTATTAGTTTCTGTAATAGACGATAATGGCAAATATGAATTACAGTTCCATGATGGCAAATTATGGGCTCAGATTCAATTTAACGCTCAGGAGTGGGAAGTATTCAAAAAAGACCTTAACGCTTTTCAATTCATTTCAAAAGAAGAGGGAAAAACAGAATGATAGATTTTGATGCTTTAGAAAAGGAGATGGCTGAACTCAATGAAACAAAAAAGGCATGGGATAAAGCTTGGGATAGAGTTTGGGAAATCTGGGGCATTGTGGCAAAACATGAAGCTGAATATTATGAGTGGAAAAGAAAACGAGAAGTTCAAATCAAAGTGATCTAAAATGAAAGAATCTATAAAAACTGTAGTCATTGCCCCAGATGGCAACGAACATAACCTTGAAATTGTGGTTGATGGTGACGTTGCCGAGTTTCTTTTAGACGGCAAACAAGTATTTGATGGTGACTACTCTGGGAATTTTGCAAAGATTTTCAAACGAGCCTTAGAAATTTGGGGACCACCAAGGGAGGAGGAGTAAAATGAACTCCTTCATTTTTTCTAAAAGAGGTATAGCCAAAGGTAAACAAGAACCAATCCTTGTTCATATTCCTATAGAGTGGGTTAAGGCGCTTGATGGCTTAGTGGCTAACAAGTTTTATGCTAATCGAAATGAGGCTATTCGCATGGCAATTCATGACCTTATTCAAAGTCACTCTGGACTTAAATTCAAAAATAAAGAAGGAAAAGAACAATGAGTACCTCAGACGAATTTGATAAACTATTTACGGATTATGCCAAAAAACTTGACAAACTAAACACTAAATTTTATGTTGCTTGGGATAAACTGCAAAAGACCTGCCAACACGCAAACACCCATTGGATGCAAGAGTTAGACCGTAAAGGCAATTATAAAGAGGGGCTTTTCTTACGTTGCTTTGATTGTGGCGCTACAATTAGAACGCTTAGTGAAATGGAAACGGAAACTATTAACTCAGCTATGAAAGCTTTTGACGATACTATCGAAGATGCACTTGAAGCTAAACATGCTCTTGAAATCCAAAGTTCTAAAGAACAGGAGCCAACAAAATGAGTGGCAAAAGTACGGGATATTGTTCAAAACAATTTTTAGGTACTTGTGACTATCTGAAAGTTGCCCAGAAAGAAATCGCTGAGTACAAATTAGCTCTTAGCCAAAGGATACGTTTACTTAATGAAGCAGAGGTTAAGGTTGAAGCCGCCAAAGCTTTGTTAAAGGAATCAGACATGTATCCACAATTCTTTGATGCTACAGAATTAAGAGAGAGACTTAGAAAAATACTTCTTGAAATCCCGCGAAGTGATGAACAAAAACCAAATTGTAATACCTGCGAATATTACGAGGATGTATATGGCACTTGTAAATCACCTAATCCCCCTGAAGTTCCAGCATTTTGTACTGATAAGTCTTAC
Organism: Candidatus Nanoarchaeia archaeon; assembly: GCA_028713895.1. GTDB lineage: Archaea > Nanobdellota > Nanobdellia > CSSed11-243R1 > CSSed11-243R1 > JAQTNH01. The sequence goes on from JAQTNH010000005.1 coordinate 7,230, forward strand.
AAGCGAAAAGAAGAGGTATTCTATGACTGCCAAGGCTACGGACCTCAAAAAATTGTTAAGAAGGAGAACACAACCCCATGAGTGAAAGAATGTTTAGCTTTCTAAGCAGAAACCACAAAAAAACAGGCGACACATACAACCCATTAGGCGGCGAATGCCAACATAAATGCCAATACTGTTACGTTAAAACCTTAAAGAAAATGTTCCCAGGAGTAAGAGAAAAATACAGTGGCATACCGCGAATAAAGGATAAATGGTTAAACGAAATAAAACAATTCACCAAAGACGATTATGTCTTTGTTTGCGACATGACTGACCTGTTTGGTTATTGGGTTCCAACGCAACTTATCCAAACAATCTTAGATGCTGTTAGAAAAAGCCCTGCAAAGTTTCTGTTACTCACCAAATATCCACAGCGTTACCTTGACTTAATCAGTTTAGGCGTGCATATTCCACAAAACTGTATAGCGGGTTGCACAATCGAAAGCGACATAGATCACTTGATTACTGTTCCAGCAAAAAACAGGTTGCAAGCTATGGCTGACCTTTCAAGCATGGGGTATCCAGTGATGCTTTCGATTGAGCCAATAATGAAGTTTGACCTTGCGCGTTTTCCGTTGTGGATTGCTAAGATTAAACCTGAATTTGTAGCGGTTGGGTATGACAATTATAATAACGGTTTGCCTGAACCTGAATTAAAGACAACTCTGCATCTTATTGAATTGTTAGAGAAAAGCGGCATCAAAGTTTACCGTAAGACTCTCAGAGAGAAAAACGATGTTCAAGATTGCGAAAAAGAAGAGGAGGCAAAAACAGGGTTAACGTAAACCTTAAATACTTGTAGGGATATAGTAAACCTTGAGGATAAACAAATGTCTGAATCACCCTTCAAAAAAGTATATGAAAAATGTGTAACATACCCCGAAGGTTGCCATCTCTGCTCTGAAGGACAAGTAGCATGGTGCAACCAAACGATAGAGGAAGAAAAAGAAGAATTAAGAGAGGAATACAAAAAACACTTGCTCAAAAAAGCAGTCAAAGCTGGTTTATTCACCGACCCAGAGGGCAGATTTTCTTAATGCCTTTCAAGGATAAATCCAAACGCAATGAATACCAACGTGACTATAAACGCAAGCAAGCCGAGGAACTTAAGAAACTTAGAACTTTATGTTCTTCTTTATCAGAAAAAACAAGTGGAGAAAAGACAGATGTATAAGTTCACTTGCGAATTATGCAAAAAAGAGTTCGAATATCCCTTTGAAAAACAAACTTGTGTTAGACATCTTTGTTATAGATGTGGCGAAGCTTGTGCTAATGAAGGTAAGGTAATAAATTTAGGCGATACTGGCTGTGAAGATTGCCCCTTTGAAGTCTGTGAGGAAGTTTCTGACGGCGAGGAAGGCATAGAGTTAGACGATGATCCTTACTTTGGTTCAGATACGCAAGAAGATTACCCTTGATTATAGGAGAAAAGAACTTGAAATGCCCACATATTGATTGCCCTCAAAGACATTTAGCCTGTGAGAAATTCAGTAAAAAAGACCCTGTAATGCAGTGTTACAAAAGGAAACCTAACTTCTGGTTATCCTCTTCTTTTGATAGCTCAAGAAACACGGAGCAGAAACAAAAGAAAAACACGATGCAAGACTGCTATTCTTTAGAGCAAAAAGATTGATGGAAAAGCAACCTAAAACCCTCATAACCGATGGATTAGCAAGCTACGCAATAGCAAGCAAACAAGTCT
>JAQTNH010000006.1 GCA_028713895.1 Candidatus Nanoarchaeia archaeon
CGGCATGGTTACCGGAACGTCGGTCTACAGCGCATTGACTCAACTTAATTCAACAGCTTCAACAATAAACGTACGATTGGCCAGTGCAACCGCAGACATTTCAGCAGTCAGTAGTCTCCTGTCGGGGTTTTCAAGGGCTACAACCGCGCCGACTGTTACGACAACCAGCATAGGCTTTGACGGGTATTTTTACGCGACAAAAGTATTCAACGCAGTATATAAGTAGGTGATGATATGGGTTATTCATGGGCGAATACGATAGCAACAGGTACGGCAATAACGGCTTCGGCTGCTATTGAAATAAAAACAAATTTAAGCGCGGAATTAACAGCAAGGACTACGTCATATGCATGGCAATATGTGACTTCCATAACATCAGGGGCTTTTATATACGCCAATCATGTTAAGGAATTCCGTACTGCGGCTGATTTGGCAAGCGCAAGCACCTTGTCGTGTACAAGCGACAACGCAGTAAAAGACACAACTGTCGATGCTACGGCAGATGCCACGGCAAACAGTTCGCTAAATTCAAGCGTAGATTCTGGTGATAATTCAAGTGTTGACAGTGGCGATGATTCAAGTGTAAATTATCCACAATATTTATCTGCTCTTAATCCGGTCAATACTGCTGTAAACACAACACGAAATGATACTGTATAAAGGTGGTGACAGACATGGGCTTTACGTGGAGTGAAACAATAACCACAGGAACAACAGAAATAAAAACTATACATTGGAGCGAACTTCATACCAATATAGATTTTTTAAAAGACAATCCCTCCGGTTGCGGAACGGACAACACTTCTGTCGATGCTACGGCAGATGCCACGGTTGATACTGGAGACAATGCAAGTGTAAATAGTGGTGCAAATAGTGGTGTTGATAGTGGAGACAATTCCGGCGCAGATAGCGGAAACAACACATTGGTTGTGTCCAGTGAAGCAATAACCGGCAATGGCAGTGAGAATTTAACAATTCATACAGTAAACTAAGGCAATAATTTTTTAGACTTTAATTGATTTACATTAAAATAAATCTGGTTAGTAGGAATTGTTGAATAATATTCATAAATCCTACCTTCGCGTCTCATAATACTGACCGTTTCCCCGATATTTACAAGTACACCTGGTTGTTTTTCTAATTCATCTGCGTTGATGTATTCACTTTCTATGGTCTTGACAGCAAAAACACAGGTCGAAAGCACTGATATTAATACGCCTGCAAGAAACATGGAAATTGTTTGTTTGTTAAACCACTTTTTCATAAAATCCTCCTTAATATATTATACAACCATGATATCACTTAATGTAAAAATTTGCAATAAATTTAGCAAAGGAGTAAAAATGGAAGCTGTAGAATTAATGAGTGCAGGAACATGCAATATGGATTGTGCTTATTGCTTTATACCCAAAAACGAAACAATGACCGGGATTCACAAAAAGATAATCGAAGCAATGAAAGATGGTACATACTTGAACTATCTAAAAAAACTGAAACCGGCACATTTATCTTTTTGGGGTACGGAGCCTACTCTGACAATGGAATATTTTATTCCTTTGGTTAAAGAACTGCCTTGGCTGAAAGAAATTAAATTTTCAACCAACCTTCTAACCAATCACTTACAAATAGTGGAACTGGCGAAAGAGATAGAAAAACTAAAGGATTGCAAACTGGACGTACAATTTTCCCTGGATGGACCGGCATATATAACAGACAAAAACAGGCACAAGAATGCCACTGATAAAATAGTCAGTCACTTCAAGGAGGTTCGGGAACAATTGAAAGGCTATGAGTTTGTGGATATGCACTTTAAACCAACTATCACGATAGATAATATCAGAAACGACCTTGACACATTGGATAAGGTGATAAACTGGTATAGGTTTTTTGACGAACTGGCTGATGAAAAAGTTTATCCACCCACACCGACATTTGAAGTGCCGGGGAATTATTCTTCTGAGGACGGGAAACTTGCAGGAGAATTTTTCAAGCGGATATCGGAAGTCAAAAGGCTTAACGAGGAAAATCGATTCCTGAAATACTATAATGAAACCAATAATTACGTTTTAAGATTCAAGCGACTTTTAAATTTCAACCGTGAGTTTCAGTATAAATTCAGGATGTTCACCTGTTCAGGTGGAGATACTCAATACGGTCTTGACTATAGTGGAAACATGCACATATGCCATCATACATTTTACTATGACAATCCGGAATATTTCGAACTGGCGTATGGCGACAAACTCCACGAACGGGGTTTTAAAAATACTTCCTTCCACAAGGATGATGAATTCAACAAAAGCCGTATCATGTATACAAACAGGTGCTATCATGATTTTATGCGGTTCAAGATTAATACGACCATAATCATGATAAAGGAATTGATGCTGTGCGGCCAGGTGTCGGAGGATTTCAGGGACGACAATTTATGTTATGCCTTGGCCTTGCTTTTACACACGGGCTTCAGTTGTCCTGCGGAAAATAAAATGAGGACGGGGAGCTTGCTGATACCGCCCATTTCATTGATACGCCTTTTAGGAAATGGATGTATGCAGGAGATAATAAAAAATGTTTGATTATGACGGAAGTGTATTTGAGGGTGACAAAACCTATAAGGTCATAGGTCAAAGGATACTTGTCGATGACTGCGAGGTTTTGAAAAGTTGGTTCAACTGTACAACCGTTGAGGAAATAAAATATATCGGAAGAAAACTAAAAGTAAAGTTCAAAACCGGATATCTGGAAATTGACAATGTGGATTTGGTTGAGGAAAAGGCTGAAATAGAAGAACATGAGTTAATGAAATATTGTACGACTTTTAATCCATTTTGTCCGGGAAAGGAAAAGAACAATGACTGAAAACGACATACTCTTGAAAAGTGTCCTGAGTGGCACTTTTTTTAATGCCTGGAAAAATGATTTGCAGGATATGGCGAATATCAATTTCAAAGGGATTGAAATCTATCTTACGCCTAAATGCAATCTCAGGTGCCGTTATTGCTACCTGCAAAGACACATGGAGGATTTGTACCCGGATCACCTGACGGATCCTGAAACCATACTTAAAAATCTGTCCATGTTGCTGGATTGGTTGATGGAAAATGGCTATAAACCGCATGTAGATATATTCAGCGGTGAGTTGTTTTCACAGAAATTGGGGTTTGACGCACTTGAATTGATTTATGAAAAGTACAAGGGTAGGAACGGTATAAAGCAAATCTGCATACCGACAAACTTTACTTTTATATGTTCCGACAAACTGACGGAAAAGGTTGAAATGCTGATATGGAAATTTGCCGCGATAGGTATAAAGTTATATTTGAGTTGTTCAATGGACGGAAAGCATTGCGAGGACAACCGGCCGGCAAACGGAAAATTGATTCGCGACGATGCTTACTATGACAGGGTATTTGAATTTTGCAGGAAATACGGGTACGGTTTTCACCCCATGATTTACGCCGAACATATCGAAAACTGGATTGACAATTTCAACTGGTTCATTGAAATGTTCGACAGACACGGTTATCCAAACTATCCGTTATATCTTCTGGAAGTCCGTAACGAGGAATGGACAGAATCACAAATGGTCAAGTTTGGCGAATTCATCCGGTATCTTGTAAAATGGTGTCGAGACAGAGGGAGAGACATTCATAAGGGCGGTTTCAACATATTGTCGTCCATGATGTCCAAAATAGGGCGCGGAATAGGTTGTAGTCTACAGTCGATGTTATATGTCAGAATGGGTGACTTGATGATTGTACCCTGTCACAGGACATCGTATGAGGGCCTGGAATATGGTCAGTTTGTCACGGACGGTCAGAAGATAACCGACATCAGGGCGCACAACGTCGAAAACTGCATTACTACATTAAGTTTTGAGGCTGATACATTCCCGATGTGCGAGACTTGCCTGATAAAGGAACAGTGTTCCCACGGGTGCCTGGGGTGTCAGTACGAAACCACGGGGGATATGTTCATTCCCAATCCAAACGTATGCTTATTGGAGCATTACAAGGTAGAATATTTTAACAAGGAGTATAAAAATGGAACAGACAGTTAAGACCCTTAAAAGCTATATAAACGGGCGATATTACAATGTTTTTGAATACGACCACAAGAAAATGATAAGACTCATTGACTTTATGAAGGAAAGATTTAAAAACGAAAAGCCGATAGGAGACAACGACAGAAACAATGTGATAAATTCCCTGGCGATAATGTTTGACGCCATCTGCCTGAAAACCCTGACCGGCGAGGACAGGGTTTTTATAAAATCCTATAATCTGCTTTGTTACAATCTGGGCATGGCTTACGACATCAAGGAACTGAAAACACGGTGCGAAGCTATATCAACTTTAATCGAGTATCAGAATTCCATGGTGGCGCAGATAGAAGTGTCCAAAAGAATGCTTAAGTTTATGGAAAAGTACGAAAAGTTTCACCCCCCGGCCTGTGAAATGAGTTCGTCGTATCTTGCCAATATACAGGAGAGATTGAATAAGGTATAATATTCTGGGGTGATGTTATGTTTGGCAAAATAGTCATGTGTATTTTATGGGGCCCGGCAATTGCTTTTACAATATCCATGATTGTAATGGGTGTTTTGAATGCACTTATGGGATGGGAAGATAAAAATAGAAAGTCATTTTATACAGTGTTTGCAACTATAGCGATATTATTGTTTATGATTGTGTGTTTTATTTTTTTTAAATACAATTAAATGTGGAAGTGATTTAATGATTCTTATAGGAGCTGGAGGATGCTGTAGGGATACGGTATCCTTTTTTAATGCAAAAAATATCGTTATCTTTGACGATAATAAAACTGGTTTCATAGAACACTGTCCCATAATTGGGACTATAGATGACTTAATCCGAATGCGACCCACGGATGATGTTTTTAATTGTGTGGGTTCGGTAGGAGACAATCGGGTTAGAAACCGGATATACGAGAAGTTAAAGGCGGCGGACATAAAAGTCAGGCCGCTTTTATTATGCACCTTTATAAGCCTGAATGCAAAAATAGGCGAGAATGTACTTGCCAATATCGGAAGTCAGATACACCATGACTGTGTGATAGGTGACAATTCAGTCATAAGTCCCGGGGTTATCATATGCGGCAATGTGACACTTGAAGGGAATAACTTTGTGGGCGCCGGTGCAGTAATAATTCAGGGATTGACAATTGGTGCAAATGCTATTGTGGGCGCGGGTAGTGTTGTTATTCACGACGTCCCGCCAAACGCCGTAATGGTGGGTAATCCCGCAAAATTCATTAAATGGAATTAAAAAGGATGTGGTTTTATGGCTTTTTCACAAAGCACATTGGATTTACAAAAAAAATTACAGGCTGCAGGATTTTCACCTGGAGCCCTGGATGGTATCATGGGGCCAAAAACCCAAGCCGCACTTGACAAATATAATGCCGCCAAAACACCCACAACAACCGTTACGCCTGTAAAGGCTGCAACCATATCACCGGTAAATACGGCTGTTACAAATGCGGTCAAGACTGCAACAAATACGGTTAAAACAGGTACCACGGGTACTACGGGCGCGAATGTAACCGCAGGAGTCAAAACAGCGTCAACCGGAACTGCCGGAACCGCAACAACCGGTACGGGAACTTCCGGCACTACTTCCACAGACACAACCATACAGGGATACAAAGACCAGTACGCCACCGCGCAAAAATCCGGTGACAAGGTGGGCATGTTGAAGGCGGCAGAGGCGGCAGACAAATACAGGGTGTCCATAGGACAAACGGCGCAAAACACGACATTGATAACAAGTTTAAAAAACAAACTTACCGACGAGGAAAAATTAAAATACACTTCCGGTCAAAGCGAGGACATAAGCGGCAAGGTATTGAATTTCGATGAAACGTATACCCCCGAAACCACCAAGGAAGAATACATGTCCGAAATCACCACGTATATCAACAGCCTTTTAAAACAACAGGCGGATGAATCGGCTGCAAACACCGCAAAGTCAAGGAATACCCTGTTGAGTGACGCCGATATAGCAAAGCAGGAACTTGATGATACCTATAACCAACAACTGGCTGAACTGGCTTCACAGGCAGACAAGATACGCGCCGCATACACTACCGGAAAGGCAAATATAGAAACCACGCAGGCAAAGACTTTGCCTACATATGATACATCCATGAACCAGCAGGACATATTGGCGCAGAAACAGGCCAAACAAATAGGCGAGGAATTCGCACAAAGAGGACTCCAGGCAGGCGGTCAGGTCACGTCCGAACTTGGGCAGGCTGCACAGACCAATCTTAGTGAAGTGGGGAAAATAGCAACGTCTAAGCAGAATTACATAGCTGATGTGGCTAACGACCTTGCTGCACTTGAAACAGACCAGGCAACGGGTTTGGCTGATACGGCAAGGGCGCAGTCAACCGCAGCACAGACCCTTTCAAGTGGAAAATCGGCGATAATCAAGAAAGTCAATGCTGCGTTATCCAATCTAACGGTAGACGAAACGACTTTGCTGAACAGCCTGGCTGAACAAAGAACGCAGATGTTGTATGATGCCACAAGCGAATACCGTGAACTAAGCAGACAGGAAAAGAACGATGCTTTTAATCAATTATTGCAGCAGGCGGGAGTGGCGGCGGATTCAGTAGATACCATACGTCAATTGATAGACGACAAGACTGAGGCAGATATGGCGGCATTGGAGTACAAGACGGCAGAACTTAAATATAAAAATCTGTCAAAGGAACTTGAACTTGAAAGACAGTCATTGGAACAAGATATTAAAGGCAAAAAGATAGACAACGCTACAGCTTCGCTGGAATACAACAATCTTAAAAAGGGCTTGAACAGGGACGGGAGTACGCCAAAATCAGACGAAGAAACTCCGTCAAAAAATGAAATGACAGCTTCGTTTGAAGCGCAACTCGACAAATTAACAACCAATGCGCAAAAACTGGCTTATATTACAAAAATGAAAACAGATATAATTACTTATCTTGGCAAATCCGCATACGATGCTTATGTCAAAGATTTCAGTGAATAAAGGGGTGGTATAAATGGCACTTCCGGCATGGATGAAAGATGATGTCAAAAAAACTAAAACACCGGCATGGATGAGTGATACTGACCCTGTATTGGAAGAATTATTGAGTAAAACCCCCATTTCAAAAGGCACCATGCTAAGACTTAATGCCATAAAAAACAGGCTTGAGCCGGAAACAATCAGCAAAGCCATACCCCGCGAAGGCGAATATGTTGACGAAGACGGTCTTGTAGTTCCCGCACCGCCCGAAGGTGATTTGGGTAATGCAATGAAACAGTTAAAGACTGAACAAAATTATAAACCGATAGAACCTTCGTATATCGACCCCAACAAGGATATATTTCAAAAGATAAGATACGGCATAATGAAAAAGGACGCTGAAAAGACAGCAAAGGTGGCTTCCAAGATACTTGCGCCCGATGAATGGAAGTTATACGGCGGATTGTTTACAAAAGGCGTCAAAATGACCGCCGATGAAGTCAAAAAGGCAAGGGATATTGAAATCAAGCTTGAAT
>JAQTNH010000007.1 GCA_028713895.1 Candidatus Nanoarchaeia archaeon
ATGCCCTTAATGAACCCTCCAATACTCTCGATACTCCAAGGATACTTCTCGTTAGTCACAACACCAGGAGGCAGTTCAGCATACTCAGTACTGATTGATATACCCCAAAACTTGCCCAAAGATTGCGGAACCCCAGCGTAATCACGAACAGTTTTAGGCGTCAAAGGCTTCGGCTCCTTAATAGCCAACAAGAAAGCAGTGAAACCCTTAATCAAGTCGCGGTCAACAAACCTTTGATCTAACAAATCCAGTTTACGGTCATTAGAAATAGCCTTCAAGAAAACATCTGAGTCCCTTATCTCAGAATATAATTCTTGCGTCTGCAAATAGGTTTGGAATTTAGTTAAGCCTGGCATGTAGGTTGAACGTGTAGATTCTGTTAGTGCATTAAGCCATTTAGTTGTTGCAGGACCAAAGGTTATCATCACTTAAGCATTTCCATGAGAATGTTGTTATAGACCGCTTCGATTTCTTGTGGTGAGGCACTAAAGATTTCAAGGTGTTTGGCGATTTTCTGTTTCAGATTGCCGTAGATTTTGCCGTTAGGTTCTTTTCTGATTAACTCAAGCCCATTCATAGTGTTTAATCCTGTTGTTACTCTTTGTCGGCTACCCCCCGATGTCGCATTAAGGAATAAGCATTTTTCCATGATTTCTGAAAGTGTCGTGCCTTTTCCGATTGCCTCACAGAACTTTAAAACTTTCTTTTGTTCCTCATCTAAACCGTTAATTACGGTTATGATTTGACTTTTGGCATCTTCAAGAAAGTCTTTGTTTAGCTTTTCGACTGGTGAAACCTCATAGGTTACTGTACCCGTCATTTTTGGAATACGTTTCACGACTTCATCAACGATTTCTTGACGGTTTAGGCTAGGTATTTTCTGTAAAACTATGCTAGTCAATTCATCAATGTCTATTTGCGGTTGGTTTGCTTTCAAATCCATCACGGCTCTACCGATACCATCTAATTGTTTTTGTTGCTGTTCAGTTTTAGCGAAAAAGTCTTTGCGTATTTCAACTATGTCATGGTTGATTTTAGCGTAAAATTTTATATCTTCAGGGTTGATAGCGTGACCGTTAGAGCCTACTTGCTGCTGTATTGAAACTAACTGTTCAGGACGCTTTATTGTGGAAACCTCAATCTCGCCTTTAGCAATTCCTAAAGCGGTTGCATCATCAAGCCAAGCAGGTTGAACGTAAACACGCTTAGTCATTTCTGGGGTAGCTACGATAAAGTGACCCTTCTTAAGCGTCATGATCTCTTCAGGTTTAGGCTTCTGCTTGTTAGGCAACGCGATTTCGTCAAGGGTATGTTCAACCTCATTGCGTTCTCTTTGCAAGCCAAGAATCCAAGTGCTGATTTGTTTTAGCGGTGTTTTATCTACGCCTGCCATGTCTTGAGAGTCTATCCATAAGTAATTACCGTTTGTTGCACCTTGCCTTATGAATGATTCTGCTGCCAGTTTGCAAGGACTTCCACGTTCTTGAGGCAGAAACTTCCAAGCTTCAGGAATAACAACAATAGTGTCTTTGAATTGGTTTAACACCGTGTCCAATACACTTCTTATGACAAGCGATTGGATTTCTTCACTGAATCGTTCCAAATCCATTATGTTGATGCCGTCTGTCAACTCTAAGGTTCTTGAGAAATTAGCGTATTGAAGTTGTGGCAGAATCATCTCGAAATAGGCTTGCAAAGTAGTATAGACACTACGGCTTAAACTGTTTAATCGCTCTTCACCTGACAGTTTCTTGTCAATGTTAGCTTTCACTTGAAGAAGACTATCTGCGCCTTTGCAAACTTCGATAATCCATGACCTTTCAAACTTGAGCCGTTCCTTCAACGTAGCTTCTAAAAGACTGCTAACGTATTGCCAATCGCTTTTCTCCTTAAAGTACGGTGGAATAATTACGCCTTCGCCAAAGCCTGTTTCGCCAACTTTCGTTTTGAAAACTATCGCTCTTTTCCCGCTTCTTTTAATTAATGCTTCTTCAGTGGTTGTTTTTCCGCTAAGCTGGGTTATTCCAGTAGCGATAAGATGAGAAAGGCTAATGTTAACTGGTTCGCCTGAACCAATTTCATAGCCTAATTTGATTTCGTTCAAGTTTAATCTTCTCTTTTTTTCTTACTATAAGAAAAATAGTAAATGTGTGATTAGGCTAAACTAATCAATGATATAGCTTTTTTGATTTCTCGTCTTTAACGCTTGCTTGTACTTCTCAACTTGTTCAGGCGTAAGCTTATTTTTTATATCATCAACAGAAAGCAAACTTTCATTTCGCCTATTAACGTAAATTCCGACATCACTATCAAGCCTAATCCTAGCTAACTTCTTGCCAATAGCAGCAATTTTACCTACACCATGCCTAGTGAAAACTAAGTCACCATGCTTGAATTGAACATTATCAGTAGCTATTCCACCAGAAGCCTTGTATTTCTCCTGTTCAACCGCAAGTCGAGAACTATAATAGTCAAGCCATTTATCAGCAAACTCAATACTTCCTTGAGAGTGCTTTTCAACCGCTTCAGCTTTTTGCCGTTCCATCTTGCGTTTATCAGCTTCAAGTTTTTGTATTCGCCTATAAATTAAGCCTGGAGATTCACCTGTTGCTTTTTTTCCATATCGTTCTGCTTTATCAGCGTATTCTTTAGCTATTTGGTGTTCTTCTACACTTTTTTCAAAATGTTTTTCTGCTTTGTGCAAGTCACTTCTATGGTGTTTTTCACTATGATGACCAACAAGGATAGGTTGACCAAAAGGTATATTGTCCATGATTTTACGTCTTTCTTCATATCGCCTATCTGATTCTTGTTCATGTTTAGCTGCCATCTCTGCTGCATGTTCAGCTTTCGCAGCCCAATTAGGCTTAATATCAACTTGCTCAACAGAACCAGCATACTTCTTAGCTAAATCCTCACGGAAAGGATACCATTTTGCAACCCATTGTTTACGAACAGGATTCCAACGAAAACCATTAGACTTCATCTCTTGCCTAATTTCTGGTGCAGGGATACTGTCAAAGCTAATAGCCATCCAACCTGTAGCCTTATTATACGTAGCACTTGAACCCTCAACTGATTTCTTAGGTTTCTCCAAAATCGTTTCAACTTTAGCCCATGTTTGTGGTTGAGCCTCAAGATTACGCTTAATTTTCTCCGCTTCTTGATTAGACTCAAAGTTTTTAAAAACAGTTGAATCCCCATCAGGACCAGTTGCCTTGATTGCAAGGATTTCGCTTTTTTCAGGTTTTAACTCTGGCTTGGAATTGCTCACTTTGGTTAGTTGCGGACCTTCTTTTGGTGCATCCACTTCTGGTAAATCTAAACGGTTAGGGTTAGCCATCCACTGCTCAGGAGATTCAGCTAAAGGAGCTTTCAAACCAGCATCCACAAGTTTAGCCTTAAGACTACGAGCATTCTGAACCTCAGCAACACTACGACCACCAAAACTACGTTTAACATGAGATTTACCGTAGTTACTGCCCTTATTCCTATTCGGATAACCCAATACTAATCACCTGGATTAGTTTCTCTATCCCTCGGCAAATCCATCGTAAGCTCAATACGTTTCTCGCCAGCGCTACCATTCCTAAAGTAAACAGTCTTATACCGATTACTATTAGGAAAAAGCTGCCGATAGTATCCTTCGCTGACAGCATCAAGCTCCCGTACATCAATAGTTTCAACTTCTCTTGGAAACTCGCTTGACGGAAACAAAGCCTTAAACGCATCAAACTGTTCCTCTGGAACTGTAATGTAGAGTCCACCATAATGACCAATAGTTGTTTTGTAAACCATTGGTGAAAGATCAATCTTTTCAGGAAAACCTTCTTTGAAAGTGTAATCTCTGTAGTTCTCATAGTCTTCTCTTGACATTTGACCCAAAGAAACCTTTTTTTCTTTCTCATTAAGCTCTTTCCAAATTGAATCTCTTTGAGACTTAACTTCTTTTATAGGTAAAGGTTTAGGTCGGCTACCTGAAAAAGATGGGTTTGAAAAACGTCTTTGTTTGCCATAATTTGAATGTTTAGATCGAGAGGGATAACTCAATGCTGACAAACCTCAAAAGAAAAAAGGGAGAAAATAATGTTAAAATAGCTTCTTAATTTGGCTCCGTTGCGTATAAAGCATAACAGCGCCAGCAGCGAAAACAAAATGCATCAACATGTACATCCAAGCCACAGCACTAGCAAGAAAAGGCGTCACAGCAAACAAGCCAAACACTATCGGAATCAAAACAGCGCCGACAAAAGCAAGCAAGTAAAGCAAATTCCGCTTCACCTTAGACAACTTACTGATTAACAAGACGAAGCCAGTGGCAAACAACGCAAACAAACCAAGAATCATCAAGGAATACTGTAGGCTAAACATTGGAAAGACAGCGAAGGAATTGAACAGGAAAGGCGTTACTAAAAGAATGATTGAAAGCACTAGCATAACTAAGGCTTTAATATTCAATTTTTTTCACTAAAAGAAAAAACGGCAAAAAGAGTTATCTGCCCACTTCAATCCAAACCGTAGAGCCATAATCAGAAGCTTTAGCGCCACCCTCACTAAACAAAACATCAAGCTCATAGTTCCCGTTACTGATGCTTGAGAAATCAAGCAGTATGTCACCGTACCCTAAACTGTTAACAACCATGTTCGTTAAAGGAATACTCATCGAGTGCGCGGGGTCATTAAGGAAAACTTGCACGTTCCCCGACATGTGACTGTAAACTTGCAACGTTAAAGTTGGAGCAAAAGATTTGCTGACAAAGGTTTTTGACGGGTCAAGAGTTATCCCCTGAACCGTTAACCTCGGCTTATTGCTTGTTACCGAGTTGTAAGTAGCCCAAAAATCATAGTAGCCAGCCACATCCAAAGTTTGAGAATGATAGTATTGCCCATCCTCATCAAGCAAAGCGCCAAAACTCTGCTCCAAACCAGTACCCATCAACTTAGCATGAATAGTAATCGGAACCAAATAGCCGTTGCCAGTCACACTGCCATAAACGTAACTGCCCACAGCCACAGGGTTAGGCTCAATAACTACATACAAGCTTGTCGGAGCCAAACCAGAACTTGAAGGGGCAGAAGGCGAAG
>JAQTNH010000008.1 GCA_028713895.1 Candidatus Nanoarchaeia archaeon
GCAGAAACAAAAGAAAAACACGATGCAAGACTGCTATTCTTTAGAGCAAAAAGATTGATGGAAAAGCAACCTAAAACCCTCATAACCGATGGATTAGCAAGCTACGCAATAGCAAGCAAACAAGTCTATGAAGGAACAAAACACGTAAGAGAAATTCGATTAAGCGGAAAAATCCACAACAACAAAATGGAACGAGTAAACGGTGAAATCCGAGATAGAGAAAAGACCATGAGGGGCTTAAAGAAAAGACGCACACCAATCCTTCAAGGTTACCAAATTTACCACAATTACATAAGACCACATGAAAGCCTAAACGGAAAAACCCCGAGCGAAGCATGTGGAATAAAAGTGGAAGGCACTAACAAGTGGATAACACTAATACAAAACGCAAGCAAAGCAAATAAAAACTAATAAACGATAACAAACAAATCCCACAAATTAATAAAGCCAATAAATATGATATTCTTTACTTGGAGTCTATTTTGGTAGCTCTCAAGGACAAAGTAAAGGGGAAGATAAACACTAAAAGAAAATCACTCGGCATTGTTTTGATAATACTGTATTTCTTATTTGTTTTTTTCTTCTTATGGAATACATTAAGTATATCGGGAGAGATAGCAGATTCCACAAGCCAACGAACCTTTTTAGTTCCCATAAATATGAATTTAAATGGAACAAGAGGTTTCTATCAAACCGACATCAGGATAGGCTTGAATTTTACTTATCCACGTGGCACATTGATTGTTGATGAAACAATCAATATAATAGGCATAGCGTTTTTAGAGTCAGAAAGAACGAAAAATATTAGTTTGATAGCAATTAGTTTTGAAAATTGTCTATCTTCTGGAAAATATGACCAATTCGGACTCCCTAAACAAGCATTTCTTATCTTTAACAATTCTGAAACGACAAGTGGTCTAGTTATAAATCAAGATACTGGCAGATTTGGGAAGCTTATGTGCGATGATGTTGATGCAACGTGGTCTATAGATGGTAGCTATCACCCAATAATTGGGATTTTCTATAATGATAACACTAACACAACAATGACTATTGATGACATTGTTATTCATGTTTACCCAAAAGAACAGCTTACTCAAATCCAAACTAACATAGTTACCGTGATTCTTTCGATTGCTGTGTTCTTACTTAGTTTCTTTGGAGTTCTTGATTTATTCTTAAATTTTTGGAATTATGAATCTCAAAAGTGCAATTATCCCAAAAATTGTTCCGAAGAATCCAAGCCCAAAACCCAACCAAAACAAAATCAAACCAACGGTGAAATTTGCGAGAATGCCAAAACCGTATCCCATAATCATAAACCAACAACCAACAATGATAAAAAATAAAATTGCTTCTGAATCTAAAAGAGAACCTAAAGTAGCCATAAGCGACGATTTTTTTACCATCATCAATTACCTTGAGCTTGTTACTTTCCGTTTCGCCAATTTGCTTCTTACTTTTGAAAGTTTCCCCAACATTATCACTAAAAGAAAAATCGGAAAAAGCTCTAACTGCTCTTATGATGGTCGTAGTAAAATCAAACATTAACTAAACTGCTATCCCTCGATTTTTGACAACAAGAAAATTTTGAGGGCAATCCCTGAGAGACTTGACAGAGCCCATAATTAGGCTTAATTTTGGCATTTTCTTAATATGTTTATGCATTTTTCTATTGTGAAGTAGTTTGGCTAATGACCCTGACGAGCATCTTAGTATTAATATTCCGCGTTCTGCGAATGAATACTTAGATTTTGCTAAGAAAAATCATGGTTTTAGCAAAACGACTGTTGTCGCTAAAGGTATCGCTTTTTTTAAATGGTTCTTGAATAATGGTGACTTGGCAAGTTGGCGCGAAAATATTTTGCCAAGGGAGCTTTTGAAGGCTGTTCGCGCTGACATGGTTAAGAAGGGTGCTAAACCAGATCAGTTAGTTAATTTAGATAAGGCTATTGCTGATTATGATGAAGTTCTCAGAAAAATGGAAACTGAGGGAGAGAAATAGGCTTTGGATAAGTACGGGGTTGGTTGTGGCATTACGGTTATTTTATGTGTTTTGCTGATTGGTTACCTTTTTGTGGGGCTTGTGAATGTTGGGTTAGAGTCAACGATGGGCTTGTTTTACCTATTTCTCATATCCGTATTTACGGTTATGGCTTTCTGTTTTGTTTATTTCGGCTTGTTAGCGCCTAAAAACAAAGTTGGTGCTGTGCCGCTTGACGATTTTTCTGTATCCTCCATGAAACCGAAAGTTGGTTGTTTAGGGGTTGCTGGGGCATTTATTTTTCTGCCTAATGCTGTTGTGCGTTTTCAGAAAAGTGGGAAAGAAATCGTTGCTGACGAAGAAGAGGTTCTTGTTTGGGGTAACTTGTCAAAGTTTCAGGCTAGTGCTTCTGTGACTCCTGAGCAACCAGAAGAAATTGAGGATTCAAAGTTAGGAGATGTTTTCAAGCAATGCTGAATAAAAAATTGCTTGCATTTTCTTTAGCTGTTTTATGTTTTAGTTTGCTGTTTGTGGGTGTTGCAAGAGCGCAATCTCCTTCTCCTTCACCTACAGCAACTCCTTATGTTATTCCAACAGCATCACCGACACCAACGCCTTCGCCAAGCAACCAAACAAGCAATGACAACTCTACATTGATAGTTGATGGCAAGGTTTTTCAGCAAATTAACCCTGAAGGTAACCCTTTGACTTTTTCAACTTTTGCCCCAGCTACAATTACATTGAATTATTATCAAGCGGCAAGATACAGTATTAATTTGACAACTGCTCCTGATTTTGAACATAACGAGTTTCAATGCCCCTATTTCATGTCTGCGTCTATCGCTGGGGTTGGCACGTATGGTTTCAGATTTTGGGTTTCTTACGATCAAGTGATTAATCAGACTATTTCTTTAACTGTTTTCACTGAAGATGAGAATACGACTGCGTTACCTCAAAATTTACCGTTGTCTGTTGTGAATACTGGTTTTTACTTGGATGTTCTTGTTTCAACTTCTCTTGCTCCGCACCCTGCAACTGCTGACGAGATTGCTTTGGCTCAAGGTGACATTAACCGGCAACTGATTGAAAATGTTACGGCAGATAATAATATGCAGAGAACCTTAACTGCGGTAATTATCGGTGTTATAGCTGTTGTTTTAGCGGTTGTTGTTGTTTTACTTTACGTTTTCTTTAAACGATTGCGAAAAAGAGACATTGAAATGATGCATGAATATAATTTTGGTTATGGAGCGTCTACAAAATGATGCAAGAAAACCTTCAGGAAACATCTAAGATAGAGAAGATTAACCCCGTTAAAATTGCTCAATACGCTACTGGCAAGCATTTACTTGGAGCGCCACTTCAAAAGTTTCGCTTGATTATAAAAGCGGCTGGGCAAAAAAGGCATACTGAACTTGTCGGTGACGTTTATGATGTGACTGATAAGTTTATGAGTCCTTATCTTGTCGCTCGGTTTAAACGGTTGATTTGTGATGAAATGTGCGCTATAAGGCATCTTGTTGATTCTACGCGGATTTATGAAGAAGATTTAATTGTTAACAATGCTGATTTGAGCAAAAATGAAGGTGTAGAAGCAGAAAAAGCATCGGAGAAACTTGCAGAACTGCAACCTTCGACTGATGACTCCATATTGCAAGTTGTTAAGGCTTTTAAGACTTTTAAATTGTCGGGTATTTGCCGTGTTCTTTTACTTGATGAAGATTACAGTGATGAAATGCACATTATAATTCAGTTTGGCAGATTGAACGCTTTAACTGATTACGCTACTATTCCTAACATGATTGGGAGAAGTTACTTGAAGAGCCAGAACATTGTTTATTTTGCTATGGGTTGGGGTTTGTCGCTTCCTATGAGGCGTAAATTACCCGATAACCTTGGTAAAGGGCATATTCACTGGATTATACCAACTGATCTTAATAGGGATTCTGAGGCTGCAGTTTCTATTCTTAAGCAAGCAACTATTTTCGCAGAAATTATTCCGCACATGCATCAAGAGATTGTTTTTGACGATTACAAAAAAGCTACAGATGGGCAAATTCATAGTTTAAAAACTGCACTTAATGAATCAACCCCGATTATTAAGGTTCAGGCAACCCAGCTTGAAGTGTTTAATTTCTTGAAAAGTAGGATTTTGCGGCATGGCCCGATGCCTAACATTTCTGGGGGGTCGGGTGATTTTAAGACTTTTGTTTGTTATGCGTTGCCTACTATTGCTTTCGGTTTCTTGGGTTTGGCTGGTTGGGGTGGTTTCGGCACTGTTGTTGGCATGTTTTTAGGGTTGGTTTCTGGTGGTTTCTTTGCGTCTAAAGTGAGGTAATAATTTTGAGTGAGGCGCTTGAAAATACTGTTGAAATCGTGAAAAAGCAAATTCAAGTTTTAGATGACGCGCATAAAAAAATGGTTTCTTGCGCTGAACTCTTTACTGTTTTTATTTTTTCAAGCGACTTTTTCAAGAAGTACGATAAATACCATACTTTGCTTTCTGATTTTGCTAACAGTTTGATTCCTGTTACGCCTTATTTGCCTAGTGAAGCCTTACCTTCCAGTGCTGTTTTTCCGCAGAAACCAGTTGATAAAACAGAGAATTTCTTGGATAAAGTCAAGTTTTTTAACTCTACAGTCGGCATAGTTGTGATGGGAATAATTAATGCTGTGATGCTTTACGTTGCTTTTCAAGGGTTTATTCCTTGGGTTGTGCCTGTTGTGTTCGCTGGATTTTTCTTCTGCATGGTTTTTGGTATTCCTGAAAGATTGGGAGATTTGCTTAAGAAACCGCTTGATGAAAATAAGCACAGTTTAAACGAGACGCCTACAGAGTGGATTGCTAAAGACATTCAGATTATCAATAACAAATATGATACTGTTCGTGTTTTGATTTTAAGCCAAACCGTAGAAGAATCTCAGTTGCCAGCATTTTACAAGAGTATCC
>JAQTNH010000009.1 GCA_028713895.1 Candidatus Nanoarchaeia archaeon
ACTTCTCATTAGTCACAACACCAGGAGGCAATTCAGCATATTCAGTACTAATGGATATACCCCAAAACTTGCCTAATGATTGCGGTACTCCAGCATAGTCACGCACAGTTTTAGGCGTCAAAGGCTTCGGCTCTTTAAGGGTTAACAAGTAAGCAGTGAAGCCCTTAATCAAGTCGCGGTCAACAAACCTTTGATCTAACAAATCCAGTTTACGGTCATTAGAAATAGCCTTCAAGAAAACATCAGAATTCATTATCTCAGGATACAGTTCTTGCGTCTGCAAGTAGCTTTGGAATTTGGTTAAGCCAGGCAAGTAAGTTGAACGTGTCGATTCAGTTAGCGCATTAAGCCATTTAGTTGTCGCGGGTCCAAAGGTTATCATTAAGACATTTTCCCCTTCATGTTAGTACGATAACTAAGAGATTTTCCAATGCGTTCTTGTTCAATCCATCCTCGGTCAACCATCTTTTTGAAGCTTAAGTTAACTTGCATCGAATGTTTGCTTGCATATCCTAACAGAAAAGGCAGTTTGTCACCGCTAAACCATTCGCCGTCATGGTCAAGAAGCATAGTAAATAATTGTTCTTCTTTTTTACTCATCAAGTTAAGTATTCTTTGAACGCCTGGAAGATTCAGAAATGTTGCACTTTGCCCCGACATTATAGGTATTGAAGGCGAAGTTTCTTGAGTGCCATTCAAAGTTTTTTTAGATGTTCTAGGTTTTGGCAATGGAACATAACCGTTTTGTTCATGTTGCTGTATAACTTTCTCGCTAACGCCTTCTTTATGAAGCACAATCTTGAAACCCTTATCCATAATGGCAAATAGGCGCTTGCGATCTCGAAGGTACTCTTCAAGCGTCATAAGAATGTGGTTTTCTTGCTCGTCTGTTTGGCTATGAAGTAACCGTGTAGTTCTCTGCAATTCTTGACGGCGCGAACCCCCAAGCCAACTAACCTCTATCACACGCTCAATATCTGGTAGCGACATGCCTTCATCTCCAACTCGGCTAACAACTACTGTACGGTTAGTGCTGATGGTTTCCATGTTGTCTTTTGTCATCCCATTAACAAACGGCACTTTGAACTTGTTTTTAATAGTGTCACCAACTTGGATTGAGTCAGAGAATATTATGGTACGCCTATCTTCTTGCAGTAAACCTTCTAAGCGTTTAATTTTTGCATCAAAATTCTTAACAATCCAAACATGGCAAGTTGGCGATTTAATGATGTTTAGTTTTTTGAAGTATTCCCAACTTAAACCAACGGGCTTGCCTGATAGGGCAAAAACGTATTCTTCTCTGCCATCCTCGCGGAATGGACTAGCTGACAAACCAATAGTGTATTTGGCTTTAATTAGAGCAAGCTTAACAAAAGTGTTAGCTGGCAAGTGGTGGACTTCATCAATTATTTTTGTGGTCCAAACTTGGTTTTGAGCTTTAGTTATCGCTGCTTGATAGGTCATAACAGCGTATTCTTCAGGGTTTAAATCTGTGTGTGTTTGTATGCGCTCTGTCCATTGCTCTTGAAGTAACCGAGTTGGAACAACAACAAGGTGCTTTGGTTTTAAATGTGTCATTACCCATAAACCAATCACTGTTTTGCCAGTACTAGGAGGGTAATAAATGCCTACAGCACTATACCTTTTCAGTTCATCCCATGCTTGCTGTTGATACTCTCTTAACTCAAAATCAATTTTGCGCTCTACAAGATCAGAAGGGTCAACAGGCTTAATGCTAAAAGGCAAAATACCATCCTTGACCAAAGAAGCAATCAAGTCAAAAGCACGTTTACCGTTAACTTTTATTCTGTTCTCATCACGATCATGCAAGAAAGGCCTATACTTTTGCCATGCGTAATTTAAAGCCTCTTTTGAACCATGAAGCTCCTCACCATCAAGAGTTAATTCAGGAGGAGTTTTCCAATCAAGCTGTTTCTTGATTGCTTGCGGAATTTCGCCAAGCCAATCCATATAACGATTAAGCAGAAATTTGTTATAGGCTTCATTTGCGCTTGATGGTTCAAGCCAACCGAAACGCACATCAACAAACTTTGGAATAATCAAATACCAAGAGTCAGAACGTCTTGGAACAGGCTCAAGAAAATAGGGTTTCTTAAAGAAAACCTCAAGCTGATCTTTGTCTAATTTCGAGGTTTTGATGCTTAAAGCGAAATCTGTTAATTCACGCTCAACAGCCTTTCTTGCTTCAATAGAAATGTCTGCTAACTCTTTTAATGCTGGGGCAACATGTTGGAGTTGTTCAATTAAATGTTTTACTCGCTCTAGCGCAATCGAATCTAAAGGCGAAATATTACTTTCTTGGCTCACCAAGTTTTACCTCTATTATTTTTTGCAAGTCTAATTTTATTCTAATTTTATCACCTTCAGAAAGCCCATGCCCTTTGTTTACCCAAATAGGCAAAGAACCTTGAGGCGAAAAAGAGTGAAAATTAAGTTTTCTTTCAGTAAAAAGTGTGCGTATTCTCACTAACCGCTTAAACTTCATTTCAGGAAAAATTTCTCTGCAAAAACAAACAAGTATCATATCTTTTCCAGTAGCTTTAGACCAATCAACATTTCTTGGCAACATATAATTATCCATGCGTTCAACTGGTATTATTTGAGAAATAAATCCCTCGATTTCTACTGTAGTCATTTAAAATCACTTTTCCATTATTTTTTTCTGGAAATCGTTTATGAATTTTTGAGAAAGTTCCCAACTGCCACATGTTGCTGAAACGCTAATAGTCACATTATTTCTTTGTATGGAGCAGGTAGTAACTAACCTTTCACTAACGATAATTTTTTCTGCACTTGCCAAATTAATCACCTAAAAGAAAAAATAAAAATATGTGATTAGGCTAAACTAATCAAGGACATAACTTTTTTGATTCTTTGTCTTTAATGCTTGCTTATACTGCTCAACTTGTTCAGGAGTAAGCTTATTTTTTATATCATCAACAGAAAGCAAACTTTCATTTCGCCTATTAGCGTAAATTCCGACATCACTATCAAGCCTAATCCTAGCTGACTTCTTGCCAATAGCAGCAATTTTACCCACACCAAACCTAGTGAAAACTAAATCACCAGACTTGAATTGAACATTATCAGAAGCTATTCCACCTGAAGCCTTGTATTTCTCTTTTTCAACTATAAGTCGAGAATTATAATAGTCAAGCCATTTATCAGCAAACCCAATACTTCCTTGAGAGTGCTTTTCAACCGCTTCAGCTTTTTGCCGTTCCATCCTGCGTTTATCAGCTTCAAGTTTTTGTATTCGTCTATAAATTAAGCCTGGAGATTCACCTGTTGCTTTTTTTCCATATCGTTCTGCTTTATCAGCGTATTTTTTAGCTATTTCGTGTTCTTCTACACTTTTTTCAAAATGTTTTTCCGCTTTGTGTAAGTCACTTCTATGGTGTTTTTCACTATGATGACCAACAAGGATAGGTTGACCAAAAGGTATATTGTCCATGATTTTACGTCTTTCTTCATATCGCCTATCTGATTCTTCTTCATGTTTGGTTGCCATCTCTGCTGCATGTTCCGCTTTCGCTGCCCAATTAGGCTTAATATCAACTTGCTCAACAGAACCAGCATACTTCTTAGCTAAATCTTCACGAAAAGGATACCATTTTGCAACCCATTGTTTACGAATAGGATTCCAGCGAAAACCATTAGACTTCATCTCTTGCCTAATCTCAGGTGTAGGAATACTGTCAAAACTTATTGCCATCCAACCAGTAGCCTTATTAAAAGTAGCAGTAGAACCAGAAACAGAACCTTTTGCGGAAGGTAATTGTTCCTCAGATTTTTTTTCTGTTTTAAGATCAACAGTATAAGATGCTGGAACCCCTTCTTGCATAATAGCTTTCTGAATTGCTTCTTTCTTAGAACTTGCCTGAATTTCCTTAGTGCCACCATAACGGGTATTTTGAACTACGAAAGTTTCATTATCTCTTTCAGTTGGCATATCAACCTCTGGTAAATCTAAACGATTAGGATTAGCCATCCACAGCTCAGGAGATTCAGCTAAAGGAGCTTTCAAACCAGCATCCACAAGTTTAGCCTTAAGACTACGAGCATTCTGAACATCAGCAACACTACGCCCACCAAAACCACGATTAACATGTCTGGATTTACCGTAGTTACTGCCCTTACCCCTATTCGGATAACCCAACACTAATCAAGTTCCTATCAGATGAATACATCATCATACATTTTTCCTGTTGGCATAACTAATTTGCCTTCGAAGGAGAAATGTTCTTCTGCGAGTTCTGGTTCATTCTTAAAGTCCCACATAAATACTGTTTCCCAATCCGTTGAATCAGTGAACTCAAACCATTCTAATCTTCCGTTGATTTTTCCTATAGCTTTTTTTGGTTTACTTGTTTGGCTCTCCCAATTTTCAGAGTTTACTTCTATTGCTCCATTTTCTGGAATTGAATCTATGATTTTTTGAATTTTCGGGTTTATTTTTTGTGTATTCATTTTGTTATTATCCAAATTGGCATCTATCCTACTCTTAAACTGTTTGTTGCTGCCTTTACCTAAATGACTACCATAACTACTTTTAGAAGGGTAAGGTCTATTATAGTTGCTTCTTTTAGATCGAGAGGGATAACTCAATGCTGACAAACCTCAAAAGAAAAAAGGGAGAAATTAATGTTAAAATAGCTTCTTAATGTTGCTCCGTTGCGTATAAAGCATAACAGCGCCAGCAGCGAAAACAAAATGCATCAACACGTACATCCAAGCCACAGCACTAGCAAGAAAAGGCGTTACACCAAATACAGCAAAAAGTAGCGGAAC
>JAQTNH010000010.1 GCA_028713895.1 Candidatus Nanoarchaeia archaeon
ATTTGCCGTAGATGAACCAGAAACCATCAAACTATCAACCCCGCACAAAACTTCAAAAGCGCGAAGTAGTTCAGAAGAAGCATCTTCTTCCTTCTGCTTTCTCTCAAAATCTACATATTCATTAAAGAAATTGATAAGACCACACGCAACCTTAAGATTTGGCTTAACAAGCTTTATCAACTCAGTTTTGCGGAATAAACAAAGAGTCTGGTAAAACAAGGTTTCAGCAACCACTTGGGTAGAGTAATGCTTATGATTCGCCACTAAAACAGGAACGATCTTTCGTATGTCGCAGCCTAAACGGTTAATGAAAATTTGGTTATCAGTATCCTTACGGTTGAGCCGGTAATAATCAACTAATGTTTCAGCGTAATCTAGAACAGATTTTAGCTTGCTGTTTTTTTCGCAAGAAGCAAGATGGGTAGAACGATTTCGCAGAGGCTTATCAAAACCATGCCAAAGCTTCTCGACGCCGGCAACAAATTCTTCAAGTGGTATTTTACGTACAATATTTGTGCCGTTCTCCATTAAACGGTAAACATGCGTTTCAGTGCCAACCATATAATTCGTTAATAACGCCAATGCGATCTCTGGGTTTCTCTTGCAAAAATCAGTGTAGTCTTCGCCGTAAGCATGAAGCAGTTTATGAAGGTATTTTTTATGGTTAAGAGTGCCACCTAACCCCTTTGTAGAACTCAACTTGTTTTCAGGAGCAAAAGTTGAACCCATAGGGATGCGCTGCTCAAAATCCTCGCTAACAAGCGAAATGTCAGGTTCAAGACCGCAAACACAGCAAACACGCAAAATCTTACCCTCCCCCCTAGAGTAATCCACGATAGAAGGCAACAAGCACTCCCAACACAACTTACGCAATGACAACCGTTCAGGATGCAACCCGTTCTCAGACACTACATTAAAATGAGCTTGCAAATCCTCAACAAATAATGTTGCATTTTCAACACCGCAACCTAACCGTTCAGCAATTACCTGCAAATCCGAAATTTTCTCAACAAACACCAACTTAAAAATGCTAAGATAAACAAGTTTTACGCTGCGGTTGCCACCTAAAAGAGTTTGGTATGTAGGCGTTTCAAGCCAGTTTTTAACGGGGTCACCAACAAATTTATTCTGAACCATTTTAGGCTCAACACTCTGCACTGTTTTATTCAGTAAAGTTTCCATTTTTCCATTTCTCCTTTTCCATTATTTTTCTTGTAGAGAAGACCACTTCGCAAACGGGGTTGTTCTAGATTGCCCAACTGGAACAATCCCCCCTTCTCCAAGAAATTATGACACTTATCATTTTTAGGTTTTTGCGTCATTCTTGCTCACTCCGCTTCAAAAGCAACTTTTCAAAAGCCTCAAACTGCTCAAACTTAGCAGCCATACGACTCATAGCACGTTCAATATCCCCAATCCTATTCACAGCATTATCCATCTGGTGAACCGTTCCTTGCACCAAATTCATAACTTGGACATAACTCATTGAGCCAGACGCCAAACTCAGAAAAGCTGGCACTTCAACAGATTCCTTACTGTGAATCTCGCTCCGTGTAACTTTGGTCCCATCATCTAAAATCTTGTCATAAACCCGGTAAAACCAATTACGGAACCCCTGTAAAGTAATAGCTACACTTGGCTTATCAAAACTCATCTTCAAATAATCCTGATTAAGCCCATACTGAACAACACGCCACAAATGCAAATTACCCTGAACCCTAGGCCAACGCTTAGCCAACAACCAACCATCCAACTGAGCCAACCAACCAATAAACCTATCCAAATCCATCGGGCAACCACTACAATTAACCTGAACCACCAACAACCCACGATACAACTGCACCGTAGTCTTACCACCATCAAAAACCCAAAAATCAGAAACCTTCTGCAACCGATCATCCCACGCCAACCCTCCTAGTGGTAATGCGTTTTTGAAGTTGTCTATTCCAAGGCTTTGTGCTTCAAGTTGGAGGTTTAATCCGTGAATTTGGTAGCGTTCAGTTTTTTGGTAGCGTACCCCAAAGTTTTTGAACATATAGTTGAAATCGTCTGAGAAACGTCTTGAACTAGCGTAAAGATGGATTTTTCCCTTTTCTACACAAAAAACTTTGCCTTCAGCACGTAGTTTTTTAAGTACCCCTCGGACTGTGCTTTCAGCAATATGGTATTTACGAATTTTATTGAGGTATTGAGCAATGTTTTTAGGACACCAGTATTCATTACCTATTGGCTGTCCTTCAAGGAAATATAAGATTGTGTAGTATGCGTTGTCAGATGCGTTTTGTCCCGTTGTATTGTCAGCAATGAATGGTGTTTCTTGTGTTTCAACCATTTTTAAAAGGCTCCAACTAAGGTATTCTTTAAGCGTTTTAGGGCTACTTCAACTTCTGGACTTTGTTTTTTAGAAGCTGGACATTGCCACTCACCTTGATAGAGGCAAGAACCGCAAGAGCCAGGATAGTTTGAGCACCAAGCGAAAAGAGCGCGGTTATCCTGTTTTTCTTTGTGTTTTTGGTTAAAGTTTTCTTGCTCAATCATTACGCTAACACCTGCTTTTTTTGTTTGGTTCTTGCTTGAACATGAAAAGTTGAGGATTAGGCATGTAAACCCCAGCCGAAACAGCAACAACCATCACTACACCATGAGGATAAAACTTTGGTGATGCCGTCTCGTTAACTCTACGATCAATAGTTCTTTTACTTCGCGGGTACTGAGCAAAATCCAAATCCCAATCGCCAGTCTCGATAAGTTCTCTGACTCTGCGAACAACATCCAAATAGATTTCTTGAAGAGGGCTAGCTCTGCTTTTGTTACGCCAAGAAGCAAAAATGCTCTGCCTAATCAAAACCCTGTACTGTTCACATTCTTCTTCGCTCATGGGAATTTGTTGGGGCTGCCAAGTTGAAAGCTTCTGCGTTTGGGTTGTTGTACTCAAGATTTCAACCACACCCCAAGTTCATGGTGCATAGCTACACCAAAGCCATGTTGCTCAAAATCCATGCTTTTTTTAGTGCGTCTTTGTTTGAATAATGAAGGCTTTTCTACAATAACGCGACCATTTTTCTCAACTAACACTTTTTGGCTCATTCTTACATGTTCTCCTTTAAGGTTTTTCTGGTGAAAATGTGAGTTAAAACAACACCACAAGTCTTGCATGGTTGATTGGATTTTATGCTGTGCCAATCCTTTTCAGTGTAAGGTTTGCCGTTGAGAAGTTTTTCTCGCTCTGTTCTAGGAAGGCAAAAGCCACAACTAAACTCGGCTGGCAAAACAGAAATCGCCTCCTACTTCCACTTTTTTGCCTCCGCTAAATCAGCATCCAAAGTCTTAGCGTCTAAAGCCCGTTTGTACCAGAAGTCAACAAGGGTTTGGCAGCGATCTCGAATTTTTTCAACCGTGACTTTATCGCCGCTAAAAGACGCGAAAACAGTTTGGATTAGCTCTTTAGGGTAATATGGAACAAGTTCCTCGATTAATTTGTCAATGAATCTGCCAAGTTTCTTGCCTTCTTTTTCTGTTTCCTCAAAAAGCAATGCTGCCTTTTCCTCAACGGTTTTTTCAGTCGGTGATTCCTCTGCCTTTACCGCTTCTACAAGTTGTTTGGTTTCTCTGCTTGAGAGATCGTTTTCAATGATTGTTTCGTAAATAGCGGGTTTAAGTTCTTCTGGGGCTTTTCTAGCTTGCCTAACTGTGCCTTCAGGAATATGTTCCATTGTCACCCGTGTGACATTGTTTGTTTTTGGCGTCTGCCTCTCTATTTCTGTATAGCATTGGATTAATTGCGTAACATTTGACCGTGAAATGTTAAGCTTCTTAGCCAATGCTTCATGGGTCGGATATTCGTTTGGGAACTTTTGCTGTAATTGAAGCATGTAAGCGCCTTTCTCGTAATCAGATAAGTCCTCCTTATCATTCAGTAACCAAGCGTCTTGCCAAGCTTCAAGTTCAGTGCGGTTTTTCTCTTTAGCCAAAATAAAGTCAAGTTTGCCTTGAGGCTTAAGAATGCCAAAAATCGCCGTGTAACGCCTATGACCCTCGCAAACTCTGTGTTTCCCATTGCCTAAAGGTGAAGGGTAAGTATCTATAGGGTCACGTTGCCCATCCATGTCTATGCTTGCAGCTAAATCTCTTGTCTTTTGATCATCAATGATTTTCAGTCTTGGTTGCGGTCCACCTTGCTCAATGTCTTCCTCGCGTAGAATCAACAGTTTGTATCCTAATGAAATTCCTAAAGCTTTCTCTAACGTTTTGGTTTCATCTTTAGGAAGTAGAAAGCTGTCATTTTGGGCTTTGCCACCGATTCTTAACGCTGCATCTGCAATTTCCCGGTATTTTTGTCTATCCGCAAGAACTGTTGCTTTAAGGGTGACTT
>JAQTNH010000011.1 GCA_028713895.1 Candidatus Nanoarchaeia archaeon
ACTCAACAACTTTGCCTTGCTGGTTAACCACTAAGAAGTGTTTGCCCCAGCCAAGATCAGCGCTTCCTCCAACCATTTGGAACTGGATTGTTTCCAAGTCGCTTGCCAACGTAGCGTTTGCAGTCATGTCAGTTGTGTCGTCATCCCATGTGCTTGCGTCTGCGACAGTGCTAAGTAAAACGCTATTATATGTTAGGAATAGGTCAACGTCTGCTGCTGCTTGTCTTGGGTACATCATTATTTTGCCAATGTTCCAGTAGTTAACGTTTGAAACAACCGTTGGGTTAACAGTGTTAGACAGCATCTTTGCGTTAGCAGTGTTTATGCGGTACTTGTATGGACTTGCGCTTACAAGTTCTAAACTGTCTATGTCTAGCTCGTAAATGTGTTGTCCAGCCTCAAGCTTAACATAGTACATTGCAGGGTAATAGTCTAAACCGTTAGTTGGGTTGCCTGTGCAGTCAGCCATGATGATGAGTTCTGTTCCTTGCATCCATTCTGTATTCATTGCTTGCGGGTTAGCTGCTTGTGCTTTAGTGTCTTTGGGTCCACTGATGAAGTTAAAGAGTCCACCTTCTGCGGCAACAGCATCAACAGTTGTAGTCGAAGTTGTCACGCCAGCACCAGAAACAGAGTTAACGACTTCTAAGCGAATAGCAGCTTGCAAACCCCCACCAGAAGGAGCTTGAGTCGGGGCAGTTGTGCCACTTGGCCACCAGTCACCAGGCTGCGCTCCACCACCAGGTGTACCTCCAAACCATCCTTGATTGTAACCGTACATACCGACAAATGCAGAGACAACAATTATCACAGTAAATAAGATTGCCGCGGCTTTTCCAGTCATAGCTTTTGTGTTTCTAATAAGATTTTTCAATTCGTATCCTCCATGTTTATATTACAAAAGAAAAATAGTAAAACAAAAGAAACTTAGCGTTTCCTAAAATACAACACGATAAAACCGAGAATAAGAATGATGAAAAGCGCAATGGGAATCATGTAAAGAGGATGCTCACGCAAAAAAGTCATGAAACCCCACTCTTCAGTTGCGCCCTCCACAAGTAATGTTGCTTGCCCATTACTTTTGTGCTCTCCACCAGCAGCATCGAGAGCTACAACTTGGAATCCGCTTGTGAAGCGTTGAACAGGAATGTTAGAAGGAATAAAGAAGGTTAAAGTTACTTTGCCTTCGCCTTCACCGTCAGTTTTCACGATGTAGGTCAATTTGTTAAAACTTTCATCATGTAAGTACATAGAATTGAATGGTTGCTCGAAAACTATTGATTGAAGCTTATAGCTTGAACCGCTAAAACGGAAAACTAGTTCTGTCTTGACAGTGCTATTAGGCTTTACTGTGCCAAGGTCAATGTTGTTCGCTTGAAAATCGACTTCGCCAAGCGGTTTAGCTGTTGCTTCAGGCGTTTGGTATGGAACAGTGGTTGCGCTTGTTGTCGGTGACGGCGTAGGCTCAGTTCCCCCCCCTCCACCACCGCCTCCGTCTATTATTCCATAATTAAGTTGGACAATAGCTGAAGAAGAAAGCGTTATCGTGACAATTTTGTTTGCTGTATTAAAAGTTGCCAAAGAGGCACCGCTAAAAGAAGTCGGAGCATCCCTGCTTGGCGTATAAACATTCACAGTGCCAACGCCAGTACAGTCAAGTTCCAAAAGGCTAGAATCAAAAAAGTTGTTGACAGTAACGTTAACTCCAGAACCCAAATAAAAACCGCAAAGTTCACTAGTACCATGTTCTTGCAAAAACAAGTAACTTGGAAAAGTAACGTTTGAGCTTGCTTCTTGATAATGGACATCAAAAATTACGTCATCTCGAAAACCAAGATAACTGCCACTTTGAAAACCAAATGTTTGATTAGATTCCGTAAGCGTCAATGTAGTTGCTGAAACAAAATTTAGGCATACTGCTAAAGTAACAAGTAAAATTGCTATGCAACAACCTAAACGTTTGTTCATGTGCGTAATCTCAAAAGAAAAATAACCCTTAAACACAAATATGCCTAAGAGCATACTAAATATGTGGTATGTGGAGCCAGTTGAATAATACAGAAAAAACGGAACGCTAGACAAATACAAATGAAGAAATAAAGAATTATGCTTCAGTTACATTACCAATAATATTTTGGTGTTGCCCCTTACTTGTTGCACCTAACAGGTACAATGCGCCTGTTACACAATCATGCCCATTAATGTTAACATATTGGTTATTGTCACAGTCAGCATTCCCTTCTGTTATGGCATAGGCGAAACGGTCAGTGTTGGCTTCATTCCAGATTCTTCCAGCATAAATATTTGAAAATGAGTTATAGCTTGCGTATGGTGCGGTGGAGTCTTTTCCTAAATATATTGCCGATTTATCTGTCCAAGCATTACTTCCTGTTGTACGAATTTTAATGTTACTAAACTGAGACATGTAAACATCATAGAGTTCCATGCCATGCCGATGCACATTGCCTAAATCAACAAAAACATTGCCTACAGTGACTTCACGGCAAACATACAGGTCAACCGTTCCATCTGTGCGTATGCCTTGTATTGTGCCAGCACCACAACCTTCCAAGTAAATAGCACCAACTCCTGTGTCTACACCATAATGACCACCATCAACATGAAAGTCTGCTGCTGACTTCATTTGTAAACCTTTCTTGCCTGTTGCGCCGACATCCATTGTGTACACGTTATTATCGTAAAGTTTAGGTGCAAGGGTTCCACCAGCGCCTCCTAATTCTATGTTTATGCCATGAGCATAAGTGTACCAAATTTTGCAGTTCTGAATAATTAAATCTTTTGTGCCGCCAGCAGTGCCAGTTAGTGTCCAAACAATACCTGAACCTGTATAACTGGCATAGTTGCCATCAAGCTCCAAGTTTTCAATAATAATACTATCAGCAGTCGCAGTGGCATACTCCTTAATCATGTCACCATTAAAGCCTTTAGTAATTTTACAGTTATTTTCTCCGCTAAGCGTTGTGTACCTAGGAATAGTTAAAGGTGCAGTAATTGTAATATTGCCAGTAACAATGACTTTTTCCATTGATGTGCGACCAGGTGTTAAGGAAGCAAAAGCAGAATTTATAACATAGCTTGCGTTGGTTGATGCAAAATAAATACTGTTATCAGGCTTAAACGTTAAGTACCAAGTTACCGTTGTAGCCACACTGGACTGGTTAGTAACTACCGTGTAACTTCCGCCACTATACCTTCCAAAAGCAGCGTTAAAATTCGGTTCATCAATCCTTGCCCCATCAGCAATCGAAGCATACTTTATCCCTGTTACCCCAGGGTCAGCAACCAAAAACACGTCAGAAGGTACATCTATAGAAGCACCCGTATAAGCGCCATCAGTAATCGCAACAAGCCCCCCTTCACTCATGGCATACTCAATGGTCGTAGTAGGCACTGCACTTGACCA
Organism: Candidatus Nanoarchaeia archaeon; assembly: GCA_028713895.1. Lineage (GTDB taxonomy): Archaea > Nanobdellota > Nanobdellia > CSSed11-243R1 > CSSed11-243R1 > JAQTNH01. Next base: position 3,425 of record JAQTNH010000011.1, read on the forward strand.
AGCAGAAACAATGCTTCCATCTAACCCCTTAGTTACATAAAACCAGCCTGTACCATCAGCGCGAACCACATATTTAGCGTCTGCCGTTGAACCATCAAACTTGTAACCAGGATAAGTAGCTG
>JAQTNH010000012.1 GCA_028713895.1 Candidatus Nanoarchaeia archaeon
TCTGGAACTGCGTTTTTGCCAAACATTTTTGATCGTATGTACTACTCGAATAGTGGGTTTATTTTTGATGGCTTAATCTTAATTCTGCTTATACTATTTGTTTTTGCTTTCTTAGCACCTTCGCTTTCTGAAAGAAAACGGTAACTATTTTTCTTATGAAGACTGTAGACTAGCCCTCTCCACTCTTCAAAAGGGGAAGTCTGCGGGGTTCCCATATTTCCCTTTACCCGCGTGGCTTCTACCTTCTAAATCCTCTTTCTTTTTAAGACAAAAACAGTGCAACTAACAATTACTACAACCAAAATTAATGCTACAACAATCACTGTCCAATCAACTAAGTCTTGCATTGATTGATTCTCAGAGTTTGAAGGCATTGTTTGTTCTGGAACTAATGTTGCTATGAGAGTGGCATAGATTATTTTTCGTGCTTGTTCTTGTCCTGTATAGGTATTATGCGCGGTTATTGTGATTTGTATGTTGGTGATTTGGCTTTCAACTCCTAGGTTTGTAGCGTCAAAATACACGGTTTGCGGAACATTAGGCTCCAAATTATTCACAGTCATACTCAACGGAGTAACAGACAACTTACTATTAGCCGATTCAATCTTTAGGTATATGCTTCCTTTTACTGACGCATAATTAGTTACGTTTACTACAATGCTCTGGCTTCCATCAATTTCAATATGTGTTGCTCCGTTGCTTTCCCAATAAGCAATTAAGCCATCTTCCTGTGAAGATACAGTTTTGATTAATCCAGTGGTTAAAGTGAAGAAAAATAAAATAAATAAACCTATAATTTGCGTTTTTTTCAAGAGTTAGCCCTCTCCTAAACCATTGTTGACAACTTTAGATATTTAACGTTTTTCACTTTCACTCACCCCTCCCCCTCTTTGATTGTATGTTTCTTACGAGCTATTTTTAACTTTAAAACTTAAGATAAAAGTCCCTAATGGGGGATGGGAGCAGAAAAATGGCATCTGACGAGAGCACCAGAGGTTTTACAGAGGCGTTAGAAATTGTGTTTAAAATTCACATGGTAATCACCTGTAAGTCAAAAGAGAATGAAGAAAGATGCGTTGTCTGCCCTATTATTGAGGAACTAAAGGAACTTTATGTCAATGCGAATGATTTGAAACTTAAGCAAATAGCGCAGAATTATGGTTACAATCTAGGGGTGTGATAAGATTTTATCTATTTCCAGAACTAACTCTGCAATTTTTTTGCCTTTCGGGGTTAAACTGTGAAATTTACTAGCCATCGGATTGTTACCAACTTTTTTGATTTCACGGACAATTAAACCTAGTTCGATGCAGGTTTCTATGGCTGTGTTCATTGTGTAAAATCCGAGTTTATATATAGATTGTATTTCATGGAATAGTTGTTTTTGGTTTAAAGGGCATTCTGCATGGTGCAAAATGATTAATAACCGTAAAGAAGCTTGTGCATCTTCTAATTTGCCGATTGCTGTCATTTCCTTCACCTAATTAGCAATTATTAGCAACTGTTATATACACATATTTTACAATTATTAATAATTAAAAATTAGTAATATATCTAATTCTGTTCATTAACATTATATACCAATTGTTAACTATTAACAATAACAAATAAGCGGTTGGTAATGGAAAATGACTAAAAACACAATTGTCCGAGCAATCTCATTTGACCCATCAGACTTAGAAAAAGCCGACCAAATAGTGAAGGAAAAAAGGATTCAGAACGTAACAAACAGAAGCGACATAGTTAGATACGCTTTAAGCAAGGTTTTTGACGAAATCTTTCCCAAGGGGGCATAATTTATGGTTTGCAAGTTTGCGCCTAACAGAAAACCAAGCCTTCTTGAACAGTTAAAAATAATCAAAAAACCAAAAAAAATCTGTAACGTCTATCTACATGGTGACGAAACTTGCGACAGACTAGATGGTGGACCTTTCTCTTTAGAAGGCAAGGCGCGTTGTGGTAAATGGAATTTGCTTGAGAATGGCCCAGTAATCGGGCTTCCAATGGAGGGTCATGCTTGAGTTTTCAATATTTTGTCAAAGGCGTTCATTATGAGGCTTTTTTGCCTGACGACATGAAAGATTTAGTTGGCAACAAACGGGTTGAAAAAAAGATTTTTCATGCTTGGTTTGACAAGTTGCTTGATAGTGACGAATTTAATTATCCTCCAACCATGTTTTTTGTAACTTTAGATCATTGCTTAGTTAAGTTTGAACGTGACCAGAAGCTTTCGGGGGTTTATTTGCATGGAGAAAGGAGAGGGCAAAGTTGGTGTGTAATTAAAGGCACTGTTGTGAAATACGGTGCTAAACGCCTTCTAGACTTGAACAGGCTGCTTAATCATGTTGCCAACTCAATGAATCAAGAGATTATTCTTGCCGAGCAACAACGGAATGGGAGCTTTAAATCTTAATGTTAGCTAGAACGTTTGACCCGTTCTTTAAAAGTGGTTATCCGACTTTTCCGCGTTTTGTTAACGGTCACTATTGTTATACTTGCAAAGAATTAACGGAGCATAGGGAAGAAAACGGCTTTAGAATTTGCAATGTTTGCGGTGCAAGCCGACCTTACCTTTTAAGCACCATGAGCAATTATGACAAGAAAAAAGCGTTAGCTGAAAGGTTTCAATCAGCTATTTTTGCTTCAATTCTTGAAACTGAAGTTGAAGTGATTGAGCCATGTTTGCTTGCTGACTGTGGCAAGTGGAAGCGGAAAGGAGAAGGCTTCTCAGCTAACAGGTGGATTCGAGTAAAAAACCACTTGAACATTGATAGTAACTTGGAGGAAAAACTTTTTGACAGAACTTGAAAAACCTAAAACCTACGCAATTAGAACCGTGATTGTTATTGATAAAGGATTAAAAACCAAAGCTAAACGACCAACACTCATAGTTGAAAGCAACAATGAATGCGAGAAATTTCCGTTTCGCTTCAACACTAAAGAAGACCTTGAACGTTTTCCGCTTGGAAAAGAACTAAGGATTCGCTTAGAAGATATTCCAACACGTCTTTTAGATGAAGAACCAAAGTTTACTCTTTCTTGCCCAAAAGGTGTTTTGCCTAACGAGATTGGGGTGGCTTCTATCTGTAACGGTTGCGAACATCACAGTAAGCAAAAACTTTGTGATTTCAAATTTCAGGAGAAGTGAAAAGTATGGTTGAACAAACAAACCAAAACGTTAAACTCAACATTTTCCTTGAAGAAAACAAGCATTACATTGAAACTCAAACGCCAATGGGCAACTTTCTTAAAGTCACCCTTAAAGCAACAGTTCTTGCGGATAGACAAAAATACCGGGAAATTGCAGATGCAGCGTTAAGAATCGGTGGCAAAGCCCAAAATGACAGCTTTCTACTTCCTAAAGATGAAACCAAAAC
>JAQTNH010000013.1 GCA_028713895.1 Candidatus Nanoarchaeia archaeon
ATTCTTAAAGAGGTTAATCGTGATGGACGAACAATGAGTTTTTTGGCGTGGTTTTTAGACGGTGACATAGATGTTAGGCTTCCAGAGATTTTAGATTTAAGCAAAAAGGTGTGTCCTTGGTTGCCTACTCAAATCTTTACTAACGGTGTGGCTAATACTGAATTGCTTGAGAACCAGAAGTTAGATATGGCTAACTTTACTATCAGCACACATAACCATGAATTGTATCGTTTAGTTCATGGAAAAGACCATTTTGATGATGTCATGTTTAATTTATCTCATTTCTTGGAGCATAAATATGCTAACCAAAAAGTAGAAATTCACTGTGTATTAACAAAAGATAATGTTGCTTATGCACAAGATTGGTATGATTACTTCAAGCCATACACTGAGCATTACAGTAATGTGAAGTTAGTTTTAAGCCCTCTTGTGGCATCAGTTGATAATGTAGCAAGTAGGGAAGCACTTGGCGCTTACACGATTGATGATTTAGAAAAAGTTGTTATTGACATTGCTGGCGAAGAGGGACGGATGTGGACGCGATCTTTGATTCCAGATTTGAAACCATGCGTTTTATGGGATAATCTTAGCGTAGATACTTATGGTTATTGGCTTCAATGCTGTAATTGGAGCAATAGTGAACTTTACAATTATGGTCATATTCAAGATTTCATAGACAATGGGATAAGGCTGAAAGATGTTTGGCAGAAACGGTTAGCTAACCGCATGAACAACCGTGTATGTGAAGGTTGCAACATGAAGCACCCAGAATGGAGAAAACGTTTATGCTAAAGTATCTTTATCACATTGTTAAGTACCGAAAGCAGATTTTATCATCCTATCCATCACAAGTGTCTGTGGAATTAACTACTAACTGCAACAGGTCTTGCGGTTCATGTTGCCGTCCACAACTTATTGAGGCAAAAAAGTTTGCTGTCAAAGACATGATTTTTGATGATTTCAAACTTTTAGTTAATCAACTTAAACAAATCTCTTTTGGTTCATTATGTTTTGGTGGTATAGGTGAACCATCACTTCATTCGCAGTTCGTAGAAGCACTAAGTTATGCAAAAGAAAACTTGCATGTTCCATTAACGCTATTCACTAATGGAACTGCTCTTGGAGCTAAAAAAGATACAGTGTTATCTTGTTGCAGTAACATTTTTTTGAGTTTGTCAGAACAAGAAAATGTTAATTTGAATTTACATAGTAAAAGTGCTCTTTATCAAGTTAAGTCGCTTCATAATTGTTCTTTGGGTAGTCAAGTGTATGATGAACGTTATCCTTGTTTGCAAGCATTCACGAATTTATATGTAACTAATAATTTGGATGTTTACGGTTGCTGCATGGGTACAGTGGTGAAGTGTCTTGAAGAAAACAAGTCAAAACTGTTTCTTGGCAACTTTAAAGAAGATGATTGGAAAACTATTAAAGTCAACGCATTAAAGCTTCAAGAAGATTTGAAAAGGAATTGGTTGCCTAATCGGTGTTTGTCTTGCGATATGTGGCAGAAAAGCCCAAACTTATTCATTAATTATGGGGGGCAATGGATTTAATGGATAGATGTGCGGTTTGTAATGGGAAAATATGGTTTTGGCAAGAATTAGTTGGTGAAGACGGGCTTTTTTATCATTTAGATTGTTATTATAGCAAAAAAAGGGTTCTGTGAAGTTTTTATCGGAAATGGCATTCATGGAAAAAACCATCGGATACTCATTTTTCTTTTAGTTGACGCACTATGAACGCTTCAAAAAAGGTTTTCGTTTCTTTGATGATTGTAGCAATTTTATTGAGCAGTATTATTGCTTATCAGACTTCCCGTTTAGCTAGAGCTGAAGGTTTTACTTCCATTGATCTAAAAGTCACACCTGAAGGTGACATTTTTAAAATCGGTGTTAATGAATCCAAAACTTTTACTGCTCAAGCTTTGAACGGAACAGCACCTTTCACATTCACTTGGATTATAACAGCAAGTAATAGTTTTAACATTTTAATCAATGAAAAATCCTATCAAATTAACGCAAATTCACCAGTTTCTGTTCAGAAAGAAACTTTAACACTACAATATCCTATTGCGACAGAAGAACTTGTTAAAGTTGATGTTTTGGTGGTTGATGCCAATGGTTTGCTGGGGCGTTTACTGCAACCGTTTATTGTTGCTGACCCTTACACGTCTTCGGGTGTGTATCTCGATAGTTTGGCTTCAGTGGCAAATTTTGTTGTTCAAGCTGATGGGTTGGGGTGGTTTAGGGCAATTAATGGTGCAACAGGTGCAGTATTGACAAGCGACATAAACAGCACTACAGTAATTACTGCCGCTTTAACAAGTTGCACAAGTGGTGGTAGCGTGTATGTTTCTTCTGGGTCTTACTCTGCGGTTGTTGAGGTCCCAGATGGTATTAGGTTAGTAATCGAGAAAGGTGTTTTAGACGTAACTTACTCGGTTGCTTCTGGCGCGACAGTTATGGTTAACGATTGGGAAAACGGGTATAGTGAATATTACCTTTCTGGTGCGCAGACAGCTTTTGTTAATTGGACTGCTGGCACAACTAATTTAGTTTCTCCTGTTTCTTGGGATAGTAGCTGGAATACTACTGTGCAGCAAGTGGTTGATGCTTACTCTGGGATGGCTTGGAAAACAGGTTGGACTGCGTCAGTTCAAAGTATCGTGAATCTAATGTTTACTTCTCAAGCTTGGAACAGTGGTTGGAATACGTCTGTTGCTCAAATTATTACTAGTGCAAGTATTCTTTGGAGCCAAATAACTAACGCTAACGCTACTGTGCAGCAAGTGGTTGATGCTTACTCTGGGATGGCTTGGAAGGGTGGCTGGAATACTACGGTGCAAGCGATAGTTACGGCTATGGGTGTAGGCACTACTTGGCAAGGCAGTTGGAACGCAACAGTGACAGAAATAGT